>JAAUPH010000116.1 GCA_012035435.1 Sphingopyxis sp.
CGAGCCCCTCGAATCGGGCCTCGAGAACGTGATCCGGCGCGGCGTCGCGGCGAGCCAATCCGCACTCGAGGTCTGAGCCGCTAAGTTCCGGTCGAGAGGGCCAGGCGATGGATGCGGCGCGACTCGATCCCGCGCAACGGGCGAGCGATCTCGAACACGCGCGGAACGAACAATTCGACCTCGTCGTGATCGGCGGCGGGGTCGTCGGCTTTAACGCGGCGCAGATGGCGGCGGGCCTGGGCGCCGATGTCACCATCCTGGACCGCGATCCCGATGTGCTTGAACGCGTCGGGACTTTTTTTGAAGCGCGCGCCAAGACGCGCTTTTCGAACAAGGCCAATTTGGCCGAATGCGTCGCCGAGGCCGATCTGGTGATCGGCGCGGTGCTGATTCCCGGAGCCGAGGCGCCCAAGCTGGTGACGCGCGATATGCTGGGCACGATGAAGCCTGGTGCGGTGCTGGTCGATGTCGCAATCGATCAGGGTGGGTGTTTCGAAACCAGCCATGCGACCACGCACGCGGAACCGACCTATGTCGTCGATGGCATCGTCCATTATGCCGTAGCGAATATGCCGGGTGCGGTGGCGCGGACGAGCACTTATGCGCTCAACAATGTGACGCTGCCCCATGCGCTGCGCATTGCCGACAAGGGATGGAAAGAGGCGCTGCGCCGTGACAAGCATCTGGCGGCGGGCCTGAACGTTTGTGAGGGCAAAATCACCTATGCCGCGGTGGCCGAGGCAATTGGCAGCGACTTTGTGCCGGTTGAAACATTCTTGGGATGATGCGCGTTAAAGGGCTTTACCAAGGCCGCGCGCTTCGCGACAGTGCGCGGCTGACAGACGCCCATTTTTGGCATCGAAAGATCAAGGCACAATGACCGACCCGGTTCCGCAAGACGATGACGTTCCCGAAATGAGGTGATGCGCGAGGCGCGGCGCGCGAAGGCACAAGCCGACGCCGCCGAAGCGGGGGCGCCGATCCGGCCAGGGGCGCCAAGGGCAAGCTGGGTTGGAAGACCGGTGTCGGCATCGGCGTAGGATCGGCGGCGTTGCTCGCAGCGCTGATGTACGCCAATCGGAAGAAGTGACGGGCGCGGGGGCATTCCCTCGCGTCACTTTTTTCTTTCCTACAGCGGACTAATCTGCGTTCATTGTCGGCATGATCCGTTTTATCCACGCTCTCGTCCTGACCCTTGCTGTCTTTGCAGCGCCTGCCGCTGCTCAGCCCAGTTTGGCGCAGCGCGTGCAGGTGGCGGTTGCCTTTGACGCTGCGGGCAATGTGGACCCGCGGGTGGTCGAAGGGCGGCTGAGCAAGGCCAACCCGCGCACAGTGACCATCGACGATCCGGTTCGCGTGGCGTCGGTGTCGAAGCTCGTCGTGGGCTTGGGTGTCATGCGGCTGGTGGAGGCGGGGAAGCTGGGCCTGGATGCCGACGTGTCGCGCTATCTGGGCTGGCGGCTGCGGCATCCGGACTATCCCGAGCGCAAAATTACGCTGGCGATGCTGCTGGGGCATCGCAGCGGGGTCAGCGGCAGCTTTGACTATCTGTTGACGCTCGACGCCGAATTGCCAGCGAAGCTGGCAGAAAAAGGTGCGTTCGATGCCGACCGCGCGCCGGGCGGGGCCTTTGCCTATTCGAACCTCAACTACCCGATCATCGCGGCGGCGATGGAGGGGGCGACGGGGGAGCGGTTCGACCGGCTGATCCACCGACTGGTGTTCGCGCCGTTGAAGCTGGACGCCTGTTTCAACTGGACGATGTGCTCACCGGGCAAGGTTGCGGGTGCGGTGGCGCTGTATCGCAACACGGGCGAGCTGGCGCTCGACGAAAATGGCGGGAAGATGCCCGAATGTCCGGTGGTGCGCGCCAGCGATGGCGGCTGCGACCTGGGCGCGTATAGACTGGCGCACCACGGTGCGGCGTTCAGCCCGCAGGGGGGCATGCGGATTTCGTCCGCCGATCTGGCGCGGGTGGGCGTGATGATGCTGCAACGCGGCAAGGGGTTTCTGAAGCCCGCCAGCATCGCGCGGCTCGAACGGCTCAGCCCCGTCGCGCCCGATCGCGGTGAGGGGGCGGGCGGGGTATTTTGTTCCTTCGGCCTGGCGGTGCATGCGACGGGCGGTCCTGACTTGAAGCGGTCTGGGTGCAAAAGCGACCTGTTTGGCGATGGCCGGCTGCGGGTGGGGCATGCCGGCGACGCCTATGGTCTGCGCTCTGGCCTGTGGATCGACCGCAAGGCGGGGAGGGGGCTGGTGTATGTCGTCACCGCCGTCGATCCGGCAGCGTTTGGCAAGCGGTCGGCCTATGGCCCCGAAGAAGAGGCGATTGTCGATCGTGCCATGGCACTAGGATCACGCTGAACCCTTCCCCCTCTTGCAACCCTCATCGCGGCCCTCTAGGGCAATTCCAACATTCATTGCTCAGTCAGAAAAGGATTGGTTCATGAGCGAGTCGGCCGAAAAGGTGAAAAAGATCGTTGTCGAGCATCTGGGCGTTGAGGCCGACAAGGTGACCGAAACGGCAAGCTTCATTGACGATCTGGGCGCTGACAGCCTTGATATTGTCGAGTTGGTGATGGCGTTTGAAGAAGAGTTTGGCGTCGAAATTCCCGACGACGCGGCGGAAAAAATTGCGACCGTCAAGGACGCGATCGACTTTATCGAAGCGAATAAGGGCTGAACGGTCGGGACCTTCTGGTCCGCGTGATTTCGGGGGCTTTCCGGTTTTCAGGATCGGGAGGCCCCTTTGCGCATTTACAGTTCGAATTTAACTGAGGGATGATGGCTATGCGCCGGGTGGTCGTAACGGGTTTGGGGCTGGTGACGCCGTTGGGGGCCGATGTAGAAACGGCATGGGCAAACATCCTGGCAAGCAAGTCGGGCGCGGGTCCGATCACCAAGTTCGATGCGAGCGACCAGAAATGCACGATCGCGTGCGAGGTCAAAGGGCCGGAGCATGAATATGGCTTCGACCCTGGCAAGCGCGTGGACCACAAGGTGCAACGTCAGGTCGATCCCTTTATCATTTTCGGCATCGATGCGCGGGGCAGGCGCTGGAAGACGCCGGACTGACCGAGATGACCGAGGCGCAGAAGTATCGCGCCGGTTGTTCGATCGGATCGGGCATCGGCGGGCTGCCGGGTATCGAGAGCGAAAGCCTGCTCCTCGCGGAAAAGGGTCCGGGGCGCGTCAGCCCGCACTTTGTCCATGGCCGCCTGATCAACCTTATTTCGGGCCAGGTCAGCATCAAATATGATCTGCGCGGACCCAATCATGCCGTTGTCACCGCTTGCTCGACCGGCGCGCATTCGATTGGCGATGCCGCGCGGATGATCCGCGACGATGATGCCGACATCATGCTGGCGGGCGGCGCCGAGGCGACGATCTGCCCCATCGGCATTGCGGGCTTTGCGCAGGCGCGCGCGCTCAACATGAGCTATAATGATCGCCCCGAAGCCGCGAGCCGTCCCTATGACAAGGATCGCGATGGCTTTGTCATGGGCGAGGGTGCGGGCGTGGTGGTGCTCGAGGAATATGAGCATGCCAAGGCGCGCGGCGCGAAAATCTATGCCGAGGTTGTGGGTTATGGGCTGTCGGGCGACGCCTATCACGTCACCGCGCCGCATCCCGATGGATCGGGCGCCTATCGTTCGATGGAAATGGCGCTGAAAAAGGCGGGGATGGCCCCGGCGGACATCGACTATATCAATGCTCACGGCACATCGACGATGGCCGACACGATTGAACTGGGCGCGGTGAAGCGGCTATTCGGCAATGCCATCGGCACCGTGTCGATGAGCAGCACCAAATCGGCCATCGGCCATTTGCTGGGCGGTGCCGGGGCGGTCGAGACGATCTTCTGCATCCTGGCGATCCGCGATCAGATTGTCCCGCCGACGCTCAATCTCGACAATCCGGATGAGGGCACCGACGGCGTCGACCTCGTCCCGCACGTCGCGCGCAAACGGACGGTAAAGGCGGCGCTGAACAACAGCTTCGGTTTCGGCGGCACCAACGCCAGCGTGATCGTGAAGGCGGTAGACTAGGTCCTGACGCTGGCTAATTCTCGTCATCCCCGCGCAGGCGGGGATTCAGCTGATGCTGGAGCACGACGGGAACTACGGAGATGGATTCCCGCCTGCGCGGGAATGACGAGGTGAATAAACTTGCGCGCGCTGATCACGCTTCTTCTCGCCCTCCTCCTCACCGCTTGCTCGGGCGGGGCACCGCGCGATGTCACTGTTGTGATCCCCGAAGGGTCGAGCATCCGCAAGGCGGGCGAGATTCTGGAAAAGGCTGGCGCGGTGGATAGCGCGTCGTCCTTTGTCAATCGCGCGCGCTTTTTGGCGGCGACGCGCCGATCAAGCCGGGCGAATATGAGGTGAAGGCGGGCATGGACGCGGGCGACGTGCTCGAACTGCTCCAGTCGGGCAAAACGCTGCAACGCTTCGTCACCGTGCCCGAGGGTATGCCGTCGATTTTGGTGTGGGAGCGGTTGATGGCCGAACCGCGCCTGAAGGGCGATATTCCGGTGCCTGCCGAGGGCAGCCTGTTGCCTGATACCTACAGCTTTACCACCGGAGAACAGCGCGCTGCCGTGGTCAGGCGGATGCAGGATGCGATGGACAAGGCCTTTGCCGAGCTGTGGACCAAGCGCAGCCCGCGCAGCGGAGTGAAAACCCGCAACGAGGTGATGGCGCTGGCGTCGATTGTCGAAAAGGAAACCGCGATCGAGGCCGAGCGGCGGACCGTGGCGGGAGTGTATACCAACCGGTTGGCGCTGGGGATGAAGCTGCAGGCCGACCCGACAATCATCTATCCCATCACCAAGGGCAAGCCGCTGGGCCGCCGCATCCGCCAATCGGAAATCGACGCGGTGAACGACTATAACACTTACAGTATGACGGGCCTGCCGCGCGGCCCCATCGCCAACCCGGGGCGAGCGTCGATCGCCGCAGTGCTTGATCCGGCGCCGACGCGCTATCTTTACTTCGTTGCCGATGGGAAGGGTGGGCATGTGTTCGGCGAGACGCTAGCAGACCATAATCGCAACGTTGCCAACTGGCGCGCCATCCGCCGCGAACGGGGGGAGATTGAGTGACGACCGCCAAATTCTTCCTCCATGGTGTGCCTGACAGTCCGGCGATATGGGGGCCGCTGCTCGCTGCACTCGATCTGGGCGATACGGCAGTCGCGACGCCTGCCATGCCGGGTTTTACCGGCTCGCTGCCCGCCGGTTTTGCCGCGACGAAGGAGGCCTATGCCGACTGGGCAATTGGCGAAATTGAACGTCTTGCCGCTGCGAACGGCCCGATCGATCTGGTCGGACATGATTGGGGCGCGATCATTGTCCAGCGCGTTGCGATGGTGCGGCCCGATCTGGTGCGCAGCTGGGCGCTGTCCAACGCCGTCATTGATCCCGACTATCGCGGCCACCGCGTCGCGCGCATCTGGAACACGCCGATTTTGGGCGAGCTGTTCATGGCGGTCAGCGGCACCGGCAAGCTCGTCCAAAGCCTGACCACGCAGGGGGTGCCCGTCGATGTCGCCGCCGAGGAAGGGCGGCAATGGGAGAATAAGGACAAGCGCCGCGCGATCCTGAAGCTCTATCGTTCGGCCAATGGGCTGAATTTTGGCGTCGATTGGGCGAAAGATTTGGGCACACTACAGGGACCGGGTACGCTGGTGTGGGGTGAGGGCGATCCTTATGTCGACATGGCCGTGGCCGAACGCGCGGCGGCGCGGCACGGCGTAGCATTGCACCCGATCGCGGGAGCGGGGCACTGGGCGATTGCTGAGCGTCCGGTGGAGGTTGCGGCGGCGCTCAAGGCTTTTTGGGCGACGCTCCCATAAGTGAACTGGCTCCCCTCATCGTCACCGCCGCGCTCGGCACCAGTGAGCAGCGCCGGTTCGACGCGCTGCGGCGCATGCATTTTCCGCCCGAGCGCAATCATCTGTCCGCGCATCTCACGCTATTCCACCATCTGCCGCCTGCGCGGGCCGATGAGCTCTTGCGCTTGCTCAAGGCCATCGCCGCGGACAATGCGCCGCCGCCCGCGATGGTTAGTGACGTTTATTCGCTGGGACGCGGGGTTGCTTTCCGGGTCGACGCGCCTGCGCTGCTCGATCATCGCGACCGGGTGGCCGAATGGTTTGCGCCCGACCTGACGGCGCAGGATCAAGCGCGGCCGCGGCTCCACATCACAGTACAGAACAAGGTTGAACCGCCGGTCGCCAAAGCGTTGCTGGCTCAATTGCGGTGCGATTTTGAGCCCACGCCGCTCGCAATCACAGGCTTTGCCGTCCACTATTATCGCGGCGGACCGTGGGAGTTGCTGGCGCAAATCCCCTTTCGCGGAAAGGCGCGCGCGTCATATTGACCGCCGCGCCGCACCTGCCTATAGCGCCGCTTCCCAAACCGCAGCATGCCTGCGGTCGGCGCCTTGGTAGGGCGGAGTAGCTCAGCTGGTTAGAGCGGTGGAATCATAATCCATAGGTCGGGGGTTCAAGTCCCTCCTCCGCTACCATCATTACTTTAAGTTTCGCGGTTTCCGGGGCTTCGCACTGGTTCAAAGTGCTGAGCCAATCGAGCCGCATACGGGCCTCTAGGGCATGGTCGTTGGGCCTGAGACAAATCTCCCTAATAGATCGCGCAAAAGCTCACGAGAATGCTCCAGACGGGTCGAGACGGTGTTTTCGATGCGATCCAGCGCCTTGCGGTATTTACCGATAGCGCGCGGGAGGGCAGCGACCATGCCCCGGATCGAGCTTTCATCGACCGAAAGGGCCTGGTCGAAACATTCTTGGGCCTCTTCGAGCCGCACTTCGGCGGCTTCCAGTGCGTTACGGGTTGCCGACGCCTTCTACACCTTGGATCACGATTGCCACACCGGACCGGTTTGCCGGATCTTGCAGCGCAACCGCGACAGCAGGGCTGCGATCTGTTCCTCAGGCTTCCATCCGCTGTGCTTCTCGGTAGGCGGTGCTTTGGCATTCTGTCATGCTCGGGGGCTCAGACGATTTCCTACATAGATCAACCTGAGGTCGTTGACGTTCACTCCGGTCGGTCCGGTGCGGATGCTCGCGCCGATGGCGTCCAGAGCGCGATAACTGCGATTGCGCGCCAGCGCGTCGCCGGGTTCCCATCCGGCGTCGCGCATTTTGGCCGCACTGCTGCCGTCGACCAACGCCCCGGCAACCGGGCTATTGCCATCAATGCCATCGCTGTCCGCCGCCAGCACGGTGATCCCGATCGCGCCATCGCAGCGCCTTGGCCGCCGCCAACGCATAGGTCAGATTTCTGGCCGCCTTCCTCGCCCGGATGGATCGACTTTGACGCTGGTTTCGCCGCCACGAGAGGATC
>JAAUPH010000117.1 GCA_012035435.1 Sphingopyxis sp.
GCCGCCGGGCTCGACTACGAAGCCGCGCTCGCGCTGCTTGCGGGCGATGGCTTTGCGAGCGAGGTCCGTGCCGAGGAGGCCTATTGGCGGCGCGAGGGCGTGAGCGCGGTCCCGACCTTCATCATCAATGGCAAATATGTGATTTCCGGCGGCCACCCGCCGGAAGCATTTGAGCGCGCGCTCGGCAAGATTGCAGCAGAAGGATAGCCCATGGACTTCGCCATCCCCGCCGACCTCGCGGCTTATCTCGCCGAGCTCGACGCCTTCATCGCGGCGGAAATTCAGCCGCTGGTCGATGCCGACGACAATATCCGCTTCTTTGACCATCGCCGCGAGCACGCCCGGACAGACTGGGACAACAACGGCCTGCCCCGTCATGAATGGGAAGCGCTGCTGCGGGAGGCGGGGAAGCGTGCCGATGCGGCGGGGCATTGGCGCTTTTCCGCACCCAAGAAATATGGCGGCAAGGATGGCAGCAATCTGTGGATGGCGGTGATCCGTGAACATCTGGCGGCCAAGGGGCTGGGGCTGCACAATGATCTTCAGAACGAACATAGCATCGTCGGCAATTTCCCCTTCGTCGAGATGTTCGAACAATTTGGCATCAGCGATGAACAGAAGGCGGAGTTCATCCTCGGCGGCTTCGTGCGCGAACGCATCACCGCCTTTGGCCTGACGGAACCAAATCATGGCAGCGATGCGACCCACATGGAAACCCGCGCCGTTCGCGAAACGCGCGACGGGGTAGATGGCTGGCGGATCAATGGTGAGAAGATGTGGATCACCGGCATGCATGTCGCGACCCACTGCGCCACATTCTGCCGCACCGATGGCGCCGATGGCGACGCGCGCGGGATCACCTGTCTGCTCGTGCCCAACCCGTCGCCGGGGTTGGTGATCGAGGAATATCTGTGGACATTCAACATGCCCACCGATCACCCGCGCCTGTCCTTCACCAATGTCTGGGTGCCCGACAGCGCACGGCTTGGCCCCGTCGGCGGCGGGCTGAGCATTGCGCAAAGCTTTGTTCATCAAAACCGCATCCGTCAGGCCGCATCATCGCTGGGCGCGGCGGTGTACTGCATCGAGGAAAGCGTCAAATACGCCCGCGCGCGCAAACCTTTTGGCGAGGCGCTGGCGAAAAATCAGGCGATCCAATTTCCGCTGGTTGAACTGGCGACCCAGGCCGAAATGCTCCGCTTGCTGATCCGCAAGACCGCGTGGGACATGGACAATCTGCCGCACAAGGAGATTGAACACGCGCTGTCCCACAAGGTCAGCATGTGCAATTACTGGGCAAACCGCCTGTGCTGCGAAGCCGCCGATCGCGCGATGCAGGTGCACGGCGGCATCGGATATTCGCGCCACAAACCCTTTGAACATATCTACCGCCACCACCGCCGCTATCGCATCACCGAGGGCGCGGAGGAAATTCAGATGCGCAAGGTGGCGGCCTATCTGTTTGGGTATTTGGGGCCACGGAAGGGGATGGTGGGGTAGGGTTTGGTGGGACGGGTGGCGACGATGTTATGGACGTTTCGCAAGCAAGCTTCCTCTATTAATGGCTGCCCTCCCTTAATCGTCACCCCGGGCTCGACCCGGGATCCCGCTTCCTTGCTTCCTCGCTAAACAGCGGGACCCCGGCTCGGGGGCCGGGGTGACGAGGTGGCGGGCGTCATCGACAAGGTTCGCGACGTTCGCGCGCTTGTTCATTAGCATCAAAAACAGCCGTCGCCCCGCACTTGATGCGGGGCTTGGCTATTTTGCGCTGCCGTCGCTTGGAAACCACTGGTCCCACAAATCAAGCCAGTCTGGGTTATCAGCCTCGATCAGCGCGAACTTCCACGGGCGCTTCCACTTCTTGACGAGCTTTTCGCGTGCGATGGCGGCTTCGATATCTTCGTGCCGCTCAACATAGACAAGCCGTGTTTTGCTATAGTCTCGCGCATGGATTGAACCTGTCCCTTCGCGGTGTTGATAAACGCGCCGCGTCGGGTTGGATGAGACGCCGACATACATGCCGCGTCGATAGCGATTTGCCATGATGGAAACCCAGCTGCCCTTTTCCATAACGCCTTATTGGCAGCGGTGGCGGAAAAGAAAAGCCAAGCCCCGCATCAAGTGCGGGCGACGGGGTGAGCAATGTCTGGAATAGTCGAATTCCTGTCAAAACCAGACAGTCCGCACCCCCCAACATACCCGCTATGCCATTCACGCGTCGTGCCGTGGCGGCTTGCCAACTTGGTCTGCCGTGATAGGTTTCGCATCAAAACCAAAAGCGCACGGAGAGTGACATGTTCGATCTGGTGATTCGCGGCGGCCTGGTGGTGGATGGTACGGGCGCTCCCGCACGGCGTGCCGATGTGGCGGTGGATGGTGACCGCATTGTTGCCGTTGGCGAGACTATTGGCGCTGGGCGCACCGAAATCGACGCCGTGGGCAAGCTTGTTACGCCCGGCTTTGTCGATATTCACACCCATTATGACGGGCAAGCCACCTGGGATCAGGAGATGGCGCCATCGAGCTGGCACGGCGTCACCACCGTCGTCATGGGCAATTGCGGCGTCGGCTTTGCGCCGGCGCGGCCCGACCGGCATGACTGGCTGATTTCGCTGATGGAGGGGGTTGAGGATATTCCGGGGACCGCATTGGCCGAAGGGATGGCGTGGGATTGGGAGACGTTCCCCGAATATATGGACGCGCTCGAACGGCTGCCGCGCACGATCGATGTCGCTTGCCATGTCCCGCACGGCGCGGTGCGCGCCTATGTTCTTGGTGACCGCGAGCGGCCCGGCGCGGTGCCGACCGAGGCCGACATTGCGGAGATGTCGCGGATCGTGGAGGATGGCCTGCGCGCCGGTGCGCTGGGATTTTCGACCAGCCGCACCGTGCTGCACAAATCGGTCGATGGCGAATTGGTGCCCGGCACTACCGCGACCGCCGAAGAGCTGATCGCGATCGGCCGCGCGATGGGCCGCGTCGGCTATGGCGTGTTCGAAATGGCGAGCGACCTGAAACGCGAATGGAATGAATTTCAGTGGATGGGAGACCTGTCCCGCGAAACCGGTCTGCCGGTTACCTTCGCCGCGCTGCAAAGCATCGCCAAGGAACTGCCGCTCGACGAGCAAATTACCGAGATGCGAGCGCAAAACGACAATGGCGCCAACATCGTCGCGCAGATCGCGCTGCGCGGAAATGGCATTGTGATGGCGTGGCAGGGCACGGTTCACCCGTTCCTCTATCGCCCGGCCTGGACCGAAATGGCTGAGCTCCACTGGCCCGAGAAGCTGGCACGGCTGAAAGACCCCGCCGTGCGCGCGCGGATGATCGGTGAGGACAGTGTGCTGCCCGAAAGCGACCTGCCCGAACTGCAATGGGCGGTGACGCAGGGGTGGATGCTTCATTATGAAATGGGCCCCGATTTCAATTATGAACCGACGCCCGATCAGACGATCATGGCGCGCGCGGCGGCGGCGGGGGTCGATCCTGCCGCCTATGCCTATGATCAGCTGATGGCGGACGAGGGGTTGGGCTTCATCTATTTCCCTATCCTTAACTATGCTGACGGGAATTTGAATTTCCTTGAGGCGCTTCAGGCGAGCGATGACACGGTCAACAGCCTGTCCGACGGCGGCGCACATTGCGGGACAATTTGCGATGCGGCATCGCCCACCTTCATGCTCCAGCATTGGGTGCGCGACCGGGCGGGGGCGCGGGTGAGCCTTGAGACTGCGATCAAGCGCCAGTGCCGCGATACCGCGATGCTCTATGGGCTGGACGATCGCGGGGTTGTGGCGCCGGGCTATCTCGCCGATTTGAACGTGATCGATATGGACGCGCTCAAATTGGGCAAGCCGTGGCTCGCCTTCGACCTGCCTGCCGGGGGAAAGCGGCTGCTGCAAAAGGCTGACGGCTATGTCGCAACGGTCAAGTCAGGGCAGGTCACGTTCCGCGATGGCGCCTGTCAGGGCGTATATCCCGGCGGCGTCATTCGCGGACCGCAGCGCGTGGGATATGCGATGGCGGCGGAGTAAAGCCTATCGCCGCAAATCGCTGGGCAATGTCGGCTCGCTGATCAACGCCTCAAACCGTTTCCATTGGCGCGCTACATCGTCACCTTCGCGGGCAATGTCGGCGGCGACCATGTCTTGGCCCAGGCCATAGTTGATGACATAGCTGCGATAGGTTTCGGTGAACTTGACCGATTGTTCGGCGCGGGCAGGGGACATGAGCAGATATTGCTGCGTTAGCGCCACGGCACGCGCCCGGTCAATCTCACCGTCGAGATACATTTGTGCGATGGTGATGCGCGCGCCCGACACTTGCTTGATCGCGTCGAGCAGCCGCCAATATTTGCTGTCGGCGGGCGCGCTGATCCCCGCGAGCGGCATCAGCACGCGGCGTTCATATTCCTCCTTTCGTGGTCCTGGAAAGGCCATCTCGATACCGTGATTGGCGGTGCCCTCGGCGATCAGGCTTTGCGGGCTGTACAGCGGATACACGCTATATTCGGTCCAGCCGCGCTCGCGCGTCAGCCGCTGTTCCAGCAGGAAATTGAGCGCATGGTGGCCGGGATAGCCCTCATGACAACCAAGGTCGACCGCACGGGACAGGCGGATCGGCAGGTCGGTATTGATCTGGATCAGGCTTTTGAAATCGCCCTTGTAATAGTTATAGCCGCTCCACGGTTTGCCGGTGACGAATTCCAGCGTGAAGCGTTCGGTCGCGGGCATCGCGATATGCTGTGCAGTACGCGCGCGGCAGGCGGCGATGGCCTCGTTGAACACGGGCAGCAACTTGTCCTTGGGGATGACAAAATGTTCCAGATAGGCATCGACCCGCGCGGCAAGCGGCCCATCGCCGGGGATGAGCCCCGCGATTTCGGCGAGGCCAGCATCATAGGCGCCCAGCGGTTTGATCGTCGGGCGCACGGCGAACAGCCGTTCGGCCTCATCTGCAAATTTGAAGCGGGTGCCGTCCATCATTTGCAACCGCGTGTCCGCCGCGATCAGCTGCTTTCGAGAAACGCGAGCCGGCGCAGTTGCAAACCCGTCGCCCCGCCGCGCGAGGTTGTGCGTCATGCCGAGCATCTCCGCAACCTGCCGCCGTAATGACGCTTTGTCGCGCGGCGCACGTTCGGCTTTGGTGCGCAGTTCCGCTGGCCCGTAATAGGCATCGATATAGCCGTCTTCGTGCGTCCCGATCTCAAGGCTGAGCGCCACATAATTGCGCGCCAGCTGATCCAGCGACCCCACCGCGTTGGGGCCCGGTTCGGGCGCGGTGCTGGTGACGGTCGCGACCTCCGTCCGCGGCGCGCATGCCGTTAGCGTTAGTGCGGCCAGGCTCGCCGTCAGAACCCAACCACGCATCATCCCGTCTCCTTTTCGCAGATGTCGGCGACATCACCGTCAGCGTCGATTTCCTGCGCATTCTCTTGTTCGATCCGCTCAAGCGCGGCGTGCAACGGGGCAAAGCGCAACACAGCATAGCCCATGATCGCGGACAGGAACGAACCCATCAGCGTGCCGATCTTTGCCTCCTCCACCAGCAAGGGATCGTCAAAGGCCAAGCCGCCGATAAACAGGCTCATCGTAAAGCCGATACCGCAGAGCAGCGCGACGCCGTAAACTTGCAGCCATGTGGCGCCGCGCAGCATTTTGGCAAAGCCCAGCTTCACCGATAGCCAGACCAGCCCGAATATGCCCACCTGTTTGCCAATGAACAGGCCCAGCGCGATCCCCAGCGGCATCGGCGCGAATATCTGGGCTGGGGTCATGCCGGTGACGTCCACCCCGGCATTTGCGAAACCGAACAGCGGCACGATAGCAAAGGCGACCCAGGGGTGCAGCGCATGTTCCAGCCGGTGAAGCGGTGAGGTCGTGCTGTCAGGCGTGCCGGGCGTCTTTTCAATCGGGATGGCCATCGCCGCGAGCACGCCGGCGATCGTCGCATGGACGCCCGACAGCAGCGTCGCGAACCACAGCATGCCAGCTAGCACCAAATAGATGCTCAGCCGCTTCACCTGCATCCGGCATAGACCCATCATCACTGCAAAGATGATCGTCGCGGCCATCAGCGCGGTCATATCGATGCTGGCGGTATAAAATAGCGCGATGATCGTGACCGCGCCCATGTCGTCAATGATCGCGACCGTGACCAGAAACAGCTTGAGCGAGGTCGGCGCGCGCGGCCCGAGCAGCGCGAGCACGCCAATAGCAAAAGCGATGTCGGTCGCCGCGGGGATAGCCCACCCATAGGCAAGACCGGGCGTGTCGCCGACAACAGCCAGATAGATGAGCGCGGGGACGATCATGCCGCCCGCGGCGGCGATCATTGGCAGCCGCCGCTGCTTCCATGTCGCAAGGCGTCCATCGACAAATTCGCGCTTTATCTCCAACCCAACCAGCATGAAGAAGATCGCCATCAGGCCGTCGTTGATCCAAAGATGCACAGTCATCGGGCCCAGCTTTGGAGTAAGGACCGGGCCGGTGACGTAGTGGAGGGCATGGCGATAGGTCTCGCCCAGCGCCGAATTGGCGATCAGCAAGGCCAGCGCCGCAGCGCCGATCAGCAACAGGCCGCCAGCGCTCTCGCTTTCCAGAAAAGCGCGCATGGCCGAACGGGGGCGGGGAGGGGTAATGGCGACCGACATCCCGATGACTCCTAAACACTTGCAACGCCATTGCTTTAGCGAGGCCGGACAGCGGGGTCACGCAAAAGCGACTAATGCGCCATGATGGCATCAGTCCGGCGCAATTTTGCCCCGGTTCCAGCCAATGCGGTGCGGTTGGATTAGGATTTGGGTGAGCCCGATGCGGCATGATGCCCGCATGGCCCGCCGCAGCAGTATTGTCCGTTTCATACCCTCTCGAAAGCGGTATCGCGCGCCCCGCCGGGAATGGGCGATGGCGGGCTGGCAGTGGCTGGCGCTGGCGATGCTTGGCATGTTTTCGGCCACGCTGTTCGCGCTGCAACATGGATTGCCGATGCGGTGGGGCATGGCGGCCGATGACGGGCAAATCGGCTATTCCGATGCGGCCGCAAGCGATTTGGCAGGCCCCATCCGGCCTGCCCCAGCCGACCGCGACCGATCGTGGCGGTGCGACCGATGCTCAGCGCGCGCCTTGGACGGACGCCCCCGACACATTGCAGGCCCGATTCAGCCTTTGCCATGCGGGCGGGGGCAGCAACTGCGTGGTCGACGGCGATACATTCTGGTTCCGCGGCGAAAAGATCCGCATCGCCGACATTGACACGCCGGAAACGCACCCGCCGCGCTGCGCCGAAGAGGGGCGGCTGGGCGCGGCAGCGACGCGGCGGCTTCACGGGTTGCTCAATGCGGGACCGTTCAGCCTGGAA
>JAAUPH010000118.1 GCA_012035435.1 Sphingopyxis sp.
GATTTGAATTATTGCGTGGAGAAATTTCCCGAAGTAGAGTATCTAACGCAAGATAACTAACCGCCGCCTCCGGCGCCGATTTCACCGCCGCGCCGGTCTCGACGGGTCCGTTCGAGCTCGCCGCCGCCAAGGCGTCGCGCGCCCCGACGATCGACGGAGTGGTCGCCCAGTTCGCGCTGGTCAGCCCGCACCCCGTGGTTGCGGGCATCTTCGGGATCGACGACGCGATTCTCCAGGCGCGTTTCGACGACGGTGTGCACGTAATCGTGCTGCGGGGCGCGGGGAACAAATTCTTCTCCGCGGGGGCCAACATCAGCATGCTCAACCGGGTCACGCCCAAGTTCAAGTACTTCTTCTGCCTCCACGCCAACGAGACGCTGGGCCGCCTGGAGCAGGTCCGTGCAGGCGCTGCCGATGCTTTGGTCAATGGCCTTCGCCGTGTGTCCAGTGATCCGACTGCCGTGCCGCCGACTCCGGATCTGGATGCCATCCGTTTCTCGACCGCATTGAGCATTGGCGACACGTGGCTGCTGACCGCGTTGTGGCACCGGCTTGGCTTTGGCGATGCATTCCGCCGCGTCTTGCGCAATGGCCGTACGTCCTTCGACTGCGAACGCCTGTTGCGGGTGATGGTCTTCAATCGCCTGTGCGATGCCACCTCCAAGCTGGGCGTGCTGCGCTGGCTGGAGATGTCGCGCGTGCCGGCGGTGGACACCGCATCGGTGACGCATCAGCGCTTGCTGCGCGCGATGGATACGCTGGCCGAGCGTGCCGATGCCATGCAACACAGCCTGTCGGTGTTGCTGCGGCCGTTGATCGATCAGGAGTTGTCGGTCGTGTTCTACGACCTGACCACTGTCGGCGTCGAGGGCGCCACCGAACTGCCCGGTGATGTGCGCGAGTACGGCATGTCCAAGGACGGCGGCATTGCGCGGCAGTTCATGCTGGGCGTGGTGCAGACGGCCGACGGCATGCCGATTTACCACGAGGTCTTCGACGGCAACACGGCCGAGGCGCCGACGCTGGAGCCCACGCTCAAGAAGGTGCTCGAGCGCTACCCGCGACTCGACGTGCCGTCCGTCTACCACGAGCTGTCCAGCAAGCGCCTGCTGGTGCTGACGGAACAGGGCTACGGGGACCATATCCAGTTCGTGCGATTCGTCCCGCTGGTCGCGCGCCGGGGGCTGCGCATCATCGGCACGCTCTATTATGGCAAGCGCCACCTCACCACAGGGTCGAAGCCGGTGCGCACGCGGCCGACATGGCCGGGTTCAAGCTGCGGGTGCCACCTGTCGATACCTTCCGCGCCATGGCCGAGGCCTGGGGCCGCTACGGCATCGTCGCCAATGCAATCGCGCCTGGCTTCTTCCCGACCGAGCTGACGGCGAGCGTTTTCGCCGATACCGAACTCGCCGCGCAACATGCGCGCGAACACGGTGTCGCCTTCCCAGCCGAAGTTCCGCACGCGGATTTTCGCTTCCGGCCGCGCCGCGACAAGTTTGGAGCTGGAGAAACCCGTTGAAACGCGTGCGCTCGATATTGGAGCCGCCGACGAGGGCGACGACGATGATGGGCCCGACGTTGCCGAAGGTCGCGGTCTGGTTGGATGCGACGCCGGCCGCCGCATCGAAATACTGCTGCGAGAGCGCGAGGAAGAAGGCGAGGAAGGCGTAGATCAGCACCTGCACCACGAAATACAGCACCAGCGTGCGGATCCAGCCCGAGAAGAAGGCCGAGGTGAAGCCGAAGAGCAGGAGGAGGATGAAGATGGGCGCCAGCGCCAGCAGCAGCCAAGCCTGATCACCGTCGGGCAGCAACCAGTGCTGCGCGCGCCCGGCGCCAAAATCGCTATACAGCCAGCGCGCGAGCAATATGACCGCCGCCATACACAGCCCGGGCGCCAGCACCGCGAGCGCGGGGAAGCGACCCGCGTCCCAATAGGCATGGGCAAAGGGTAGCACGGCGAGCAGCGCGACCGATGCAAAGCGGAACATCCAGCGCAGCCGCTCCATCGCGGGATTTTCGATGCGAAAGGCCGCCAGAAAGCGCAGCGCCGACAGGCCGGTCGATCCGGCCAGCGCAGCGAGCGCCGCCACAAAGCTTTGCCCCCAACAAACCAGCGTGGCGGCGCTAAGCCAGCTTAACCCGGTCAGCCACGGCATGGCTGCGATGACCCGCGGCGATCGCACCAGCCAGGGCCCGAACAGTCGCACCAGCGGCATGGTGACGAGCGAACGGCCCATGCCCATCCCGCCATATTCAACCTGCTGGATGCCGACGCGTTCCATCTGAACCGCCGTTACGGTGTCGGCGACAATCGACATCTCACCTTGTCCGAACAGCGCTGGTTCGCAGGCCATTCGCGTTCCATTGGCCTGAATCGCAAAGCGCAGCAGGGTCAGGACAATGTCCCATTCGCCGGGGAGCGCGGCGAGTTCGGCAACGCTGGTAGCGGGAACCAGCGCGAGGCCGCCCCAGCGATGCGCCGCATCGACACGTTCGAGCGTGCGGGTGAGCGGTGTGTCGGCCGTCACCAATATTGATGGCGCGCCGCTGGTCGCGAGCGCCTTATACTGTCCGGGCGGCGCGATCAGCCCGTCGGCGACGAGAAGCACCCGGTCGGTCGGCTGCAGTGCAACCTGAAGATCGGCAGCTTCGCGAATAATCTGCACCTTGGTATCGCGGCGGCGGATGCGGTCGAGCGCCTGCGACAATTCGGGCGGGACCGATGCAACGACGACAAACAAGGTTTCGGCCCCGGCATCGCGCGCGCGGGCGGCCTGACGTTCGACAATGGTTTCCCCCGCCACCGGCGCAAGCGCGCGCAGCATGCTGCCATCATCCAACAATTCACAAGCGGCGATCAGCGCGACGAGCGACATGGCGATGTTCGAAAATTCGGGCCCTGCATCGCGCCTGTCTGGTCATCCGGCACCGTTTTGGCAAGCCTTCGACTACGGCCGGTTTCGCGCAGGCCGGCACCGACCGAAGGCGCGGAACTTCTTTTTTGATCATCATGGCATCGAGAGCGCAGAAAAACCCATTGCAAAATTCCAATTTCAATATGTTACATATCATAGTTCACATAGTTCAGACGCCGCATGGGCTGGTCATGGCGGCCAAGGTCGGCTAGACCAGCAACTGTCATTTTCTTAATTTGGAAAGCCCGGTTTTGACCGAAGAAACACCCGTTCCCCCGCCCTCGCCCGAGGGTATTGCTCCGATCAACATCGTTGATGAAATGAAGTCGAGCTACCTCGACTATGCGATGAGCGTGATTGTGGCGCGCGCGTTGCCCGATGTGCGCGACGGGTTGAAGCCGGTGCACCGCCGCATTCTGTTCGCAGCGCAGGAAGGTGGCTTCATTCCGGGCCGCCCGTACAAGAAATCGGCGAAGATTGTCGGTGACGTCATGGGCAATTATCATCCGCATGGCGACAGCGCGATTTATGATGCGCTCGCCCGGATGACGCAGGATTGGTCGCTGCGGGTACCATTGATCGATGGTCAGGGCAATTTTGGGTCGATGGACCCCGATCCGCCAGCGTCGATGCGTTACACCGAGGCGCGGCTCGCCAAATCGGCGATGGTGCTGCTGGGTGATCTCGACAAGGATACGGTTGATTTCCAGCCCAATTATGACGCGAGCCGTGAGGAGCCTTCGGTGCTGCCCGCGCGCTTCCCCAATTTGCTCGTCAATGGCGCGGGCGGCATCGCGGTGGGGATGGCGACGAATATCCCGCCGCACAATCTGGGTGAAGTCATTGACGCAACGTTGGCGCTGATCGACAATCCGGCGATCACGCTGGAGGAGCTGATGGCCATCGTCCCGGCCCCCGATTTCCCGACGGGTGCGATGATTTTGGGCCAAGGCGGCGCGCGCAACGCTTATGCCACCGGGCGCGGGTCGATCATGATGCGGTCCACCTATGTAATCGAGGAAGGGCGCGGCGACCGCCGGTCAATCGTGCTCACTGCCATCCCGTTCCAACAGGGCAAAAATGCGCTGGTCGAGAAAATCGCCGAAGCCGCGCGCGACAAGCGGGTCGAGGGAATTTCCGACATTCGCGACGAATCGAACCGCGAAGGGGTGCGCGTGGTCATCGACCTGAAGCGCGATGCCACGCCAGACGTGGTGCTCAACCAGTTGTGGCGCAACACGCCCGCGCAGCAGAGCTTCCCTGCCAATATGCTGGCCATTCGCGGCGGGCGCCCGGAGATGATGGGGCTGCGCGACATTTTGTCGGCCTTTGTGACATTCCGTGAAGAAGTGATCACAAGGCGTTGTAAATTTGAGCTAGCCAAGGCGCGCGACCGGGCGCATATCTTGTTGGGCCTGGTTGTTGCGGTTAGCAATTTGGACGAGGTTGTCCGCATCATCCGTGAGTCGAGCAGCCCGGCAGCGGCACGCGAGGCGCTAATTTCGCGCGAATGGCGGGTGGGTGAGATTGCACCCTATATCCGGCTGGTCGAGGCGATTGAGGGTGAATTTGAAGCGGGCGAAACCTATCGCCTGTCCGAAACGCAGGTCCGTGCGATTCTGGAGTTGCGCCTGCATCGCCTGACTGCGCTTGGCCGTGATGAAATCGGCAATGAACTCAGAGAACTGGCGAGTGAGATTGAGGAGCTGCTGAGCATCCTTGCCGATCGCGCCAAGCTATATGCGGTGATGCGTGAAGAGTTGGTCGCGGTGCGCGCCGAGTTCGCGACCCCGCGCCGCACGATCATCGCGCCCGCTGCCGACGGGATCGAGGACGAAGACCTGATCGAACGCGAAGAGATGGTCGTGACCGTCACGATGGATGGCTACATCAAGCGCACTCCGCTTACCACCTTCCGGGCCCAGCGGCGCGGCGGCAAAGGGCGCGCCGGGATGGCGACGAAGGACGAGGATGTCGTCACCGAATTGTTCGTGACGTCGACGCACACGCCGGTGTTGTTCTTCTCGACCGTGGGCAAGGTATACCGCATGAAGGTGTGGCGGCTGCCCGAGGGGGGCCCGGCGACGCGCGGGCGGCCGATGGTCAATCTGTTGCCGCTGGCCAAGGACGAGACGATTTCGACCGTCCTGCCGCTGCCCGAGGATGAGGCAGAGTGGGCGAAGCTGCACGTAATGTTCGCCACGCAAAAGGGCAGCGTGCGTCGGAACAGCATGGACGCCTTCACCAACGTGCCGTCGAACGGCAAGATTGCGATGAAATTTGAGGGCGAGGATGAAGATGACTGCCTGATCGGCGTCGCGCTGCTGACTGAGGGCGACGATGTATTGCTCGCCAGCAGGCAGGGCAAGGCGATCCGCTTCATGGGCAGCGATATCCGCGAATTCCAAAGCCGGTCATCGACGGGCGTACGCGGCATGACGTTGAAAGATGGCGATAAAGTCATTTCCCTGTCGATCCTGCGCCGGTCGGGCGCGACCCCGGACGAGCGCGAGGCCTATCTGCGCGCGGCGCCGTGGAAGGACAATGAGAATGACCCCACCCTGCCGCCGGAGCGCATGACGGATATGGCGGAGCGCGAACAGTTCATCCTGACGGTGTGCGCCAATGGCTATGGCAAGCTATCCTCCGCTTATGAATATCGGCGCACGGGGCGCGGCGGCCAGGGGATCACCAACATCGACAATATTGCGCGCAACGGTCCGGTGGTGGCGAGTTTTCCGGCAATCAAGGACGATCAGCTGATGCTCGTCACCGATCAGGCCAAGCTGATCCGCATGGGCCTTACCACCCTGCGTGTGATCGGCCGCGGTAGCGCCGGGGTGCGGTTGTTCGATGTGGCCAAGGACGAACATGTCGTGTCGGCCGCGCTGATCGAGGATAGCGAGGACGAGGCCGATGATGCTGTCGAGGCGGCCCTGACGCGCCTGAGCCTGCGGCGGACGAATGAGCGATAGCGCATTCAAAATACTGACCGCTGAACAGTGGGCGGCGATGCAGCGCGACAGCGCGTTTGCGGGCGCACCGGTGGATCTGGCCGATGGCTACATCCACATGTCGACCGCGCGCAGCTTGAGGAGACGCTCGCCAAGCATTTCGCCGGGCAGCGCGGATTGGTGATTGTCGAGATTGACCTCAGTGGCTTTGGCGATGCGCTGAAATGGGAGGTGTCGCGCGGCGGCGCGCTATTCCCACATCTTTATGCGCCGCTGCCAATGGCGGCGGTGATCGCGACGAAGGTGATCGATCAGGGGGAGTGACGTCATGACGGCCAGCCTGTTTCTTGCGCTAGCGGCTGCGGCTCAGCCTGCGCGCGCCGTCCCCAATGACTATGCGCTCGAGCAAAATTGGCTGTGCCGCCCCGACCGGCGCGATGCGTGCAGCACACCCAATCTTGACGTCACCGAGGTTGCGCCCGACGGCAGCCTGACCATGCGTAAGGTCGCACGGGCGGAGGCATCCAAGGCAGATTGCTTCTACGTCTATCCGACCCTGTCCTATGACCCCGGTGGCAACAGCGACATGATCGCCAATGACGAAGAACGCCGGGTCGTCGAGGCGCAGTTCGCGCGCTTTGGCACGGTGTGCCGGACCTTTGCGCCGCTGTATCGCCAATCGACGCTGACATGGCTGCGCTCCAACCTGGTCGGCAAGCCAATCCCGGTCGATATGGAGCTGCGCTACACCGATGTGCGCGATGCGTGGCGGAACTATATGGCGCGCGACAATGGCGGGCGGCCCTTCGTGCTCGTCGGTCATTCGCAGGGATCGGGCCTGCTCAAACGACTGATTGCCGAGGAAATGGAGGGCAAGCAGGTTGCCGGGCAGATGCTGTCAGCGATGCTCGCCGGGCACAATGTCGCGGTGGCGGCGGGCAGCGATGTCGGGGGCGATTTCAAGAGGACGCCGATCTGCCTCAAAACAGGCCAGACCGGCTGCGTCATCGCGTGGGCGAGTTTCGCGAAAGCGCCCCGCCGCAGGAGGACAGCCGCTATGGCCGCCCGCCTGCTCCGGGGCAGGAGATTGCCTGCGCAAATCCGGCCTGCGTCTTTCCCATGACCTTGATCGGAAAGGCGCAGGGAAAGTCGAGCAGGCTGGGTGTCCCGATGGCGTCCTTCTCATTCTTCCAGCGCGCGGTGAGCGTGTTGGCTTCTTCGCGCAGTCCGGCCAGTTCCTGCTGCAGCTTGGCGAGGCGCTCCTGGCTGGCCTTGTCCTTCTCTTTCTTCAGTGCGGTCTGTTCGATCTCCAACTGCATGATGCGGCGGTTCAGCGTATCGAGTTCGGCGGGCTGGCTGTCGATTTCGATGCGCAGCGCGCT
>JAAUPH010000119.1 GCA_012035435.1 Sphingopyxis sp.
CCCTGCGGTTCGGCATAGGCAAAGGCGATGATTGCCTTGCCGCCGATGATCGCGGGGATGGTCGCCTCCGCCAGCGCGCCGCCCGCAGCTTTGAGCGCGCGCCGCCGATGACGACGGTTTGCAGATACGGCTCGATCGCGATGGCCTTGCCCAATTCCTCCATGATGATCGCATTTTCGAGCCGCGCCGCCGCCCATGCCGACCATGATCCTCGGCGAAGGGGAGCCGACAGGATGCCAAGCTCGGTCGCGAGCGCGCGCCACACGCCGGGATCGCGACCCGCGTCGCCGCTGATCATCGCGCGGCGGGTGTCGAAATCATAAGTGTCGGCCAGAAAGCGCGCGAGCATGTCGCGCAGCATGTCCTGCGTTTCGGTGTAGGTGAAATCCATGTCGGTCCTCTCAAAAAATAGGGACAGTCCCCATTTTTCAATTGTTGGTGTTAGCGGTGCGAAGCTTGGGTGCCTGAAAAATGGGGACTGTCCCTATTTTTCGCCTCCCCGGATCATCAAAGCCCCAGCACCATCTTTGCGATGATGTTGCGCTGAATCTCGTTGGACCCGCCGTAAATCGTCGTCTTACGCGCGTTATAATAGGTCGGCGCGGTGCGGTGGGCGAAGTCGGGGCCGATGGGGTGCGCATTGTCGCCCTCCCCAAAGCTGCGGAAATAGGGCGCGCCATAATGGCCGGCAGCTTCCAGCGCGAGCTCGGTAATCCGCTGTTGAATTTCCGACCCCTTGATTTTCAGGAGGCTCGATTCGGGGCCGGGGCCGCGACCGGCGGCTTCGCCTGCAAGACTGCGCAGCTCGGTAAATTCGAGCGCGGTCAGGTCCATCTCCAGCTCGGCGACCTTGCGCTTGAAGAAAGGGTTTTGCAGGAGCGGACGGTCGCCATCCATTTCGGCTGTTGCTATCGCTTTGATCTTGTCGACGCCGCGCTTCGACGACGCGACCCCGGCAATGCCGGTGCGTTCGTGCGCGAGGAGGAATTTGGCGCAGGTCCAGCCCTTGTTCTCCTCATAAACGCGCTGGTCGATGGGAACGCGGACGTCCTCCAGCCAGACCTCGTTTACTTCATGCTCGCCGCCCAGCGTGATGATCGGGCGGACGGTGATACCGGGCGATTTCATATCGATGAGGAGGAACGAAATGCCTTCCTGCTGCTTGGCATCCTTGTCGGTGCGGACCAGGAAAAAGCCCCAGTCGGCATGCTGCGCCATGGTTGTCCAGGTTTTCTGGCCGTTGACGATATAATCATCGCCATCGCGCACGGCTGTGGTGCGAAGGCTGGCAAGGTCCGATCCCGAACCGGGCTCTGAATACCCCTGACACCACCAATCCTCACCCGACAAGATACGGGGCAGGAAATGCGCTTTTTGCGCCGGCGTGCCGAACGTGTAGATGACCGGGCCAACCATCGACAGGCCGAAGGGCATCAGCCGGATGCAATCGGCGCGCGCGGTTTCTTCGGACCAGATGAAGCGCTGAGTCGGGGTCCAGCCGGTACCGCCATATTCGACCGGCCATGCGGGCGCGACCCAGCCTTTCTTGTGGAGGATACGGTGCCAGGAGAGGAAATCCTCCTTGCCAATCTCATCGCCCTCATCCTGCTTGCCGCGCAGTTCCTGCGGGTAATTTTCGGCGATGAACGTGCGCACTTCCTGTTGGAAGGCGAGGTCTTCGGGGCTGAACTGCATGTCCATTATGACTCTCCTGTGCATCGTCGGCGACGGCGTGGGATCTATGTGGTCAAATTAGTCAACGTTTACGTAAACGTCAATGCGTCGCTGTTGTCGAGATGAACGCTGCTATGCTCCGGCTTGCGCCAGAGCATAGCACGGGGTTACGCGACCTTGCGCAGTTTCGCCGCCCTTGCCCGCCATGTAGCCGCCAGCATAGGCAGTGCCGCGAGTTCGGCCAGCGCTGCCTGCCCCGCCACACTCTTGTGCCCGCCACCGATGAGCAGGTGAAAGACCCGCGCCACCGTCCATTGCTCCGGGCCGCGCTCCACCTGGACAATGATATCGCCGGGGGCAACCTCGCCATCCTCGATCACGCGGAAATACAGGCCGCCGCGCCCGGTGTGGATCACGTCAGCGGCCATTGTCTTCAGCCCAAAATGATGGTCAAGCTTCCAGCACGGCTGGCGCCCCTGCGCGACTTCGAACAGCGCGGTGCCGATGCGGAACCGGTCGCCGATGCAAACCCTGTCCTCGGTCAGGCCCGATGCCGACAGATTTTCGCCAAAGCCGCCGGGCGCAGCGAGGCGCGGATGATCGCCGAGGTCCGCGATCCACGCCGCATAATGTTCGCGCGGGTAAAAATGCACCGCCTTGTCAGGCCCGCCATGGACGGTGGGGTCAGCAACCTGATCGCCCACGAACCCAAGCGGGCCGACGACGACGGGGTGGTCGGCAGACGTCCGCGCCATGCTGCTCATCCCCCGCGCAGGATGGAAGCGCTGCGGCGTGCCGATCAGCAGCGCGTCGAGGGTGGAGGTCATCATGCATCTGGCTTAGCGCCGCGGCGGCTATTGCACCACTGCCCAGATAATCGCCGCGCTGATGCCGAATATGGCGACCATGATCGGCACCGTCAGGATTTGGGCAAAGCCCGCGCCATAGCTCATCCGGCCGGTATAAGTGTCGAAGTTGAGCGCGGCACGGCGCGGACGGCTCGCCGTATCGACGCGGTCAATCAGCGCCGCCGTGCCGAAATAGATGAGCGTATAGCCCGCGCTGATCACCACCATCATCACGGCCATGCCGTCGCGGCCAGCAGCGAGGGCCATCGCTGCAAAGAAGATGGCGTAGCTGGCGAACATGATCGGCCAGATACCGCGCGGCATAGCAAAGCTGGCGGCCTCGCCCCGCCGTGCGGGCCGCGCGGGGGCGCACGGCGCGTCGTCAATCCAATAGCGGGCGCAGTTGAGCTCGGACGTATCAGCAACAAGGTCGACCAACATCACACATATCCTTTGCTTGGGGTGGGACAATGGGGGCAGCGCGGTCACGGTGCGCGGCGATGCCCAACTGAAGGCTTTCAGCGATGCGTGCGGCGCGCGCCTTTAAGAAATCCGCCGCATCTGGGTTATTGACCAGGGCATCGACGGTCGCCGACCACAACCCCAACCACCGGACGAAATGCGCCGGAGAAATTTCTGCAATCGCAATATGCTTGGGCATGGGCGTCCCATGATAGCGGCCCGATTCAATGGCGATCGACGTCCAGAAATTGACCATCTGCGCCAGGTGCGGCGTCCAGTCATGGACGCGCGCGGCAAAGATCGGGCCGAGCACCACATCGCGCTGCACCCGGCCATAAAAGGCCGCAACCAGCCGCGCGATCAGCGCTTCGTCGACGCCCATGCGGGCGGCCTCGGCGGCCTTTTCGGCCCTTGCCCGTTCTGCATAGTCCGACATATCCAGCTCCTTTACGACTCATAAAATGCATTCTATATACCTCTTATGGAAAGCTTGCCGCAAAAAGCAATATATAATATGCATCATTTATGCGATTTACCATGCACACCGATTTCGCCCTGCGCACGCTGATGTTTCTGGCGGTCAAGCCGGGGCAGCACACGATCGATACGATCGCCGACCATTATGGGATTTCGCGCAACCATCTGATGAAGGTTGCGCAGCGGCTGGTGGCGGAGGGCTTTGTGACGAGCACCCGCGGGCGCGGCGGCGGGTTGCAACTCGCCCGGCCAGCGGAAACCATCAATCTTGGCGCGGTGGTCCGCGCGCTCGAAGATGTCGGCGGGTTCGTCGAATGTTTCGACGCTGCGACGAACCAGTGCCGCGTTACCCCGGCGTGCGGGCTGCGCGGGATATTGGCTGGCGGTGTAGCCGCCTTCATGCGGCACATGGATGGCTATAGTCTGGCCGATCTGGTGCCCAATCCTGATCGCTTTCGAGCCGCGCTGAATATCCCCGCCTTGCAATAAGTGCGGCTGCCCCTTGCCTTTTTGCGGCGTCCCGATAGCTTGGGCGATGGAGTGAGAGGGGGCCGTATCGAACCGGGGCGCAAACCAGTGGACGACAAAAAGGTCGCCTTTGACGAAATGCTGGGTCTCGGCGGTGAAGCGCGCGCGCCCTATGCGGAATTTGCCGAGTGGTTCGCTGGCGAAGAATCGGCCCATCTGCGCAGCAAAGCCGCTGAGGCCGAAGCGTTTTTCCGCAAAACCGGCATCACCTTCAACGTCTATGGCACCGCAGAAGCCGACGAACGGCTGATCCCGTTCGACATCGTGCCGCGCATCGTGTCGGCGGGCGAATGGCGGCGGCTGTCGCGCGGCATTGAACAGCGGGTGCGCGCGATCAACGCATTTCTGCACGATATTTATCACCGGCAGGAAATTTTGCGTGCCGGCCGTATCCCCCGCGACCTCATCGCGCGCAACGAGGCGTTTTTGCCGAAAATGGTTGGGGTCGATCCGCCTGGGGGCATTTACACCCATATCATTGGCACCGACATCGTGCGCACCGGTCCCAATGAATTTTACGTGCTGGAGGATAATGCCCGCACCCCATCGGGCGTGAGTTACATGCTCGAAAACCGCGAAACGATGCTGCAAATGTTCCCCGAACTGTTCAGCAGGATCCCGGTCCGCGAGGTGAGCGATTATCCCACCCGCCTGCGCCGCTCACTCGCCGCCTGTGCGCCGCCCGCCTGCAATGGCACGCCCACAGTGGCGGTGCTGACGCCGGGGATCTTCAACAGCGCCTATTTCGAGCACAGCTTTCTGGCCGACCAAATGGGCGTCGAGCTGGTTGAGGGCCGCGATCTGCGCGTTGTTGACGGCCGCATCGCCATGCGCACGACGCGCGGCTATCAGCCGGTCGACGTCATTTACCGCCGCATCGACGATGACTATCTCGACCCGCTGAACTTCAAGCCCGAATCCATGCTGGGCGTGCCGGGCATCTTGGACGTGTACCGCGCGGGCGGGATCACCATTGCCAACGCGCCGGGGACGGGCATTTCCGACGACAAGGCGCTCTATAGCTATATGCCGGAAATCGTCGAATTTTACACCGGACAGAAACCGCTGCTCCCCAATGTCCCGACCTGGCGGTGCAGCGAACCGGACCAGCTGGCCGAGGTGCTCGATCAGCTCGATCAGCTGGTGGTCAAGGAAGTCCACGGATCGGGCGGCTACGGCATGCTCGTCGGTCCGGCCGCATCGAAGAAGGAACTGGCCGAGTTTCGTGCCAAGCTGATCGCCAACCCGGGCAAATATATCGCCCAGCCTACGCTCGCGCTGTCGACCGTGCCGATTTTCACCAAAAAGGGCCTCGCCCCGCGCCATGTCGACCTGCGGCCCTTCGTGCTGGTGTCGCCGGGCGGGATCGAAATTGTCCCCGGCGGGCTGACGCGCGTCGCGATGACCGAGGGGTCGCTGGTGGTGAACAGCAGCCAAGGTGGCGGCACCAAGGATACATGGGTGCTGGATGATTAGGGGAATTGCAATAACGACTGCAATCCTGCGCAGACCGAAGCCTTGGCAGGAAAGCGCATTGCTATCGGCCAAAGCTCCGGCCTGGGCCGGAGCGCAGCTGCTGGCGAAGTGGGGCAGAGCCGACCAATGTTAGGCAAGAACGCGTCCGGCCTGTTCTGGATGAGCCGCTATCTTGAGCGCGCCGAGGCGCAGGCGCGGCTGATTGAGGCAGGGTTTCGCATCGCGCTGACCCGCGCGGTCGCGGCGGAAAGCGAGTGGGAATCGCTGCTGTCCACCGTCGGGCAGCTCGCCGGCTACCGCGCCCAGCATGGCGCGGTCGATTCCTCGCGCGTCATCGGCTTTCTGCTGAGTGATCGCAACAATCCGGCCAGCGTCATCAATCTGGTCAAGGCCGCGCGCGACAATGCCCGGCTGGTCCGCACCGCGCTGACGCGTGAGGTGTGGGAGGCGATCAACGAGACATGGATTGTCCTCGACGCGCGATTGAAAGGGCGCATCCGCACCGCCGATCTGCCCGACCTGCTCAGCCTGATCGGGCGGCAGAATGCGCTGGTACGCGGCGCAATGGCGGGCACACAGCTGCGCAACGATATTTACAACTTCCTGCGGCTCGGCACCTTTGTCGAGCGGGCGGACAACACCGCGCGCATCCTCGACGTCAAATATTATCTGCTGCTGCCCAGCGTCGCGCCGGTCGGATCGACGCTGGACATGGTGCAGTGGGAAACGATCCTGCGGTCGGTGTCGGCACAGCGCGCCTATCATTGGCTGAACGGGCCCGACACAACCGCGCGGGGAATCGCCGAATTTCTGATCCTCAACACCTCGATGCCGCGCAGCCTGGCCTTTTGCCATGCCAAGATTTGCGACAATTTATGGCATCTGGAAAATGCCTATGGCGGGCAGACCCCGGCGCATGAACGCGCCGAATCGATCGGCTTCGACATGCTGGGCCAGTCGATCGACACGATTTTCGACAGCGGTCTGCATGAATTTATCGGCAAATATCTGGTTGCCAACAATGCACTCGCGACCCAGATCGCGCTCGATTATCGCTTTGTAGCCGACTGAATCCGATGCGCATCACCATCCGCCACAGCACCACCTATCGCTATGCCCGCCCGGTTTCCTATGCGCTGCAACAATTGCGGCTGACCCCCAAGGACCGGCCGGGGCAAAAGGTGATCGACTGGCGGCTGAGCGTTGAGGGCGGCCAGCGCCAGCTGAGTTTCAGCGATCATCACGCCAACCATGTCGATCTGGTCAGCACCGCTCGCGGCGGCGACAATATCGTCCTGACGAGCGAAGGCGTGGTTGAGACCGAGGATCGCGCGGGGATTGTCGGCGCGCACGGCGGCTGCCTGCCGCTATGGCATTTCGCCTGTGACACCGTGCTGACCCGCCCCGGCCGCGCAGTGCGCGCACTGGCGCGTGGAAATGGCGAGCGTTTTGTCTACCTGTGGGGCGGCAGCGGCAGCTTCTTCGGCGATGCTGTCCCATATGTCCGCGACCAATCCAACGACTTGATGACGCGAGGCTCCTCGGCTCACGGCCAACCCGCCTCCATCAGGTTCCCCACAAGGTCGACAAGGGCGCGGCCCACAGGCCGTCGCCCAATGGCAGGGTGTCGGTGCCGTCGTACAGCACCACCCCCAACTGTTTGGGCGAGTCGATGTTGAACGCAAAGCCCGCAGCTTCGAGCACCTCGTCGCGCAGCGTGAGGATCCGTTTGTCCAGCTCGATGCGCTGATCATCGAGGACGGCGGGGTCGATGCGGATGCCCTGCC
>JAAUPH010000120.1 GCA_012035435.1 Sphingopyxis sp.
TCGGGGTCGGCGGCAGCACGGGCAGTTTCGGATCCGGGCTTGGCGTCGGGGTGGGCATCAACCTTGGCGGCGGACCCCGCCGCTGGATTGATCTCAATCTCAATGTCCGCATCGACGATGCGGCAACGGGCGCTGCGTTGTGGGAAGGTCGGGCGCACGACCTCTATCCCCGAAAAGGCCCCGGCGGCTCAACCCTCGCTGGCGGCCGCGAAACTTGCCAGCGCCTTGTTCAAGGACTTCCCCGGCGAGACCGGACGCACTATCAGCGTCCCCTGACATCACCGGGCGGGCGCCCTGCGCTAGGACATCCAAACATATGGCTATCGGCATCAACGCTGCGTTCGACAGCGGCAACATCAGGGTTGAGCACATCGATGGAACGCACGCGCGGTTGACGATCCCCAAGGATCGCGAATCCGACTTTCTGCAATGGTTCCACTTTCGCGTCGATTGTACGCCGGGAGATGCGCTCGAACTGGTGATTACCGGCCTGGCGAAATCGGCCTATCCCGGCGGCTGGCCCGGTTATGCTGCCTGTATCAGCACCGACCGCGAAATATGGACGCGCGCCGAAACGTACTATGACGCTGCGACGAATGACGGCAGCCTGACCATCCGCCACACTGCCGAAACCCCGATTTTGTGGGTCGCCTACTTCGCACCCTATTCAATGGAGCGGCATCATGACCTGATCGCTTCGGTTATTGCATGCGATGGCGTTGAATATCGCTGCCTGGGCACCAGTTTGGAAGGCCAGCCGATCGACTATCTGACGATGGGCGACGGACCGAAACAGTTGTGGCTTTATGCCCGCCAGCATCCCGGCGAATCGATGGCCGAATGGTGGATGGAAGGCGCGCTGGAAAAGCTGACCGACCCGCATGACCCGCAGGCGCGGCTGCTGCGGCACAAGGCCACGCTGCATATTGTCCCCAATATGAACCCTGATGGATCGCGGCGCGGCCATTTGCGGACGAACTTCGCGGGCGTGAACCTCAACCGCGAGTGGCATGAACCCAGCGCTGAGCGTAGCCCCGAAGTGCTGTGCGTCCGCAACCGGATGGACGAAACCGGGGTCGATTGGGCGATGGATGTCCATGGCGACGAAGCAATCCCGGCGGCGTTTCTCGCCGGGTTCGAAGGCATCCCCAATATGCGCGAGGGGCAGCTGGAATCCTATCGCGCCTATCGCGACCGGCTCGCGGCGCGGACGCCCGATTTCCAGACGCGGCTCGGTTATCCCGAAAGCGCGCCAGGCAAGGCCAATTTGTCGATGTCGACGACCCAGCTCGCCGACCGTTTCGGTGCCATCGCGATGACGCTGGAAATGCCGTTCAAGGACAATGAAGACCTGCCCGACGCGGTACATGGCTGGTCGCCCGAGCGCTGCAAATTGCTCGCCCATGCGTGCATCGATACGCTGGCAGAGATGCTCTAACGAAAAGGCGCGGAGCATTGCAGCCCCGCGCCTGTCCCTGCAATGCTGAGCGCGAGTTAAGCCGCTTCGCGATCATCCTCGATCAGCGGAGCGGCATCGCCGCCGATGCTGATCTTGTGCGGCTTCATCGCTTCGGGCACTTCGCGCAACAGGTCGATGACCAGCAGGCCGTCGGCCAGATCGGCACCGGTCACCCGCACGAAATCGGCAAGCTGAAAGCGCCGTTCGAACGCGCGCGTCGCAATCCCGCTGTACAGCAGCTTGCGGCTGTCACCTTCGGCGGGCTGCACCTTGCGCGCGGCGATGATCAGCATATTCTGATGCGCCGTGATGTCGATTTCCTCGCGCTTAAAACCGGCGACCGCGATGGTGATGCGATACTGGTCAGCACCGGTGCGTTCGATGTCGAACGGCGGATAATTTTCCGCGCTCGCACCGGTATTTTCGAGGAACTCGAACAGACGGTCGAAACCGACCGTGCTGCGGCGATAGGGGGTCCAGTCGAGTGAATTACGCATGATATAAATCCTTCCAAATGAAGCGAAATATGCGCGCACCATGCCATATGGCCATGGTGGCATCCGGGCCCATCAGGCACCCAGACGCTCGCTAAATGGGATGGTTTTAGCGCGCGTCAAGGGGTTGGCGCAGCGCCACCCGCGCGCTAGGCGCACAGGCCTGTCTCGCACCCGAAAGGACGTTCATGCCCACGCTTATCCTCCTTCGCCACGGCCAGTCGCAGTGGAATCTGGAAAACCGCTTCACCGGTTGGTGGGACGTGCTGGTGACGGAGAAAGGTGCGGCAGAGGCGCGCGCCGCGGGCGAATTGCTGAAGGCGCGCGGCATGCTGCCCGACGTCGCCTTCACCAGCGTGCAGACCCGCGCCATCCAGACGCTGCATCTGGCGCTGGAAGCGGCGGGGCGGCTGTGGATAGCAGAGACCAAGGATTGGCGGTTGAACGAGCGTCATTATGGCGGGCTGACCGGGCTCGACAAGGCGGAGACGGCGGCCAAACATGGCGAGGATCAGGTCAAGATCTGGCGCCGCAGCTTTGACATTCCGCCGCCGGTGCTGGAGGCAGGCTCGCCTTATGATCTCGCCGCCGATCCGCGCTATGCCGGCGTCGATATTCCGCAGACAGAGAGCCTGAAGGATACGATCGCCCGTGTGCTGCCCTATTATGAGGCGGCGATCGTCCCTCAACTGCGCCCGGGCAAGGTCGTCCTCGTTGCGGCGCACGGCAACAGCCTGCGCGCGCTGGTCAAGCATTTGTCGGGCATTTCCGACGCCGACATTACCGGGCTGGAAATCCCCACGGGTCGGCCGATTGTCTATGATCTTGATGACAATCTGGCTGCCCGCGAGCGCTATTATCTGGCCGAACGTTAAAGCGTTCCGGTCACCGTCAGCTTGAAGATCCGGCCAAAGCCGCGGCGGCGGCTTTCGGTAAAATCGATGGGACCGGTGCGCCGGTCGACAAAGACGGTGCGGTCGAGCGCGTCCTGCATGGTCGCAAGGTTGCGCAATTCGGCGCGGACGGTGAAGCCTGCAACATTCTTGTGCTCAACAAAGGCGGTGACGAAGGGGCCGCCGGTAAATTCGTCGGCGATTTCATCGAGCCGCAATTCGGGGCTCTGACGCTCATCAAAATAAGTGGCGCCCCAGGCCCAATTGCTGCCCGCGATATCGTGACGCAGGCCAAGGTCGACCAGATACTCCTGGCCCCCGCTCTGATCGCGCCAGACATTCGTCAGCGGATCGCGCACGCGGTTGCGGCGCAGCGTGATATCGCTGTTGAACCGCACGCCTTTCAGGCCAACGGGATCGAGCAGCAGCGTCGCGCGCGATGACAGCCGGTACAGCTTGGCCGGGCGCAGATTGCCGCGTCCTTCGGTGGTCGGCGACAGCGGCACCTGATCGACCAGATCTTCGGCGATGGCATGGGCGACCGCGACTGACACATTGCCCCACGCGCCCAGGTCTTGCACAAGCTCCAGCTCGGTGCGGTTGGTGATCGGCGGCACCAGTTGGCCGTTGCCGGTATTGCCATTATTGTTGGCAACATCGACCGAGCTTGCGAAATCAAAGAAGTTGAGCTGATCGACGCGGCGTTGCAGCACATAGTTGAGCGTCGTCCGCGGCCCTGGCTTCCACGCCAGCGCCAGCCGCCCCTTGGGCCGGATGAAGCTGCGCGACAGCCCGCCCGGGCCGGACGAGCTCAGCTTGCTATATTCGAGCCCCAGATTGACCTGCGCCGTCAGATTGTCTGCCAACCCCCGGCCCCACGTCAGCGAGGCTTCGGCGCGCTTTTCATCGACCCGGGTGAGTTCACCGCCAAAGATGATGGGCTGAAAGCTGCCGTCGGGTTGGAGCAGTGCCAGTTCGGCATCGACATCGAGCAGATTATACGCGCCCTCGAGCGCAATTTGCCAGTCGGTGCCGTCCACGGAGCGCCAGCCATATTCGCCGCGCAATATCGATTCATTTTCGTCAGCGGTCTGATCAAACCGGCTGCCGGTTGCGGGCCCCGACGGGGTGGCAATCGTGAAGGTGCGGACGACGGGACTATGTTCGGCCCGGTGCTGGCCGATCAGTTTCAGCCGTCCCCGGCCCAAACCAAAATCATAGTCGGCGCTGATATTGGCGTTCCATTCATCCTCCGTCACGGTGAACAGCTCGTCCACCCGGCCGGTGCCGGGCTGGAGCGAGGTTCCGGCAACGCTGTTGCGAATATCGACCAACTGGCCGCCAAGGTTGAAGTTCAGCTTGTTCCCATTGGCGGCCGTCCGCGCGAGGACCAGCGCGGCGCCGGGCCGGTCGCCGAAATAGCGGCCAAATTCCTCGCGGACGAACAGCAGATTGCCCGCCGCATCGAACACGCGCTCCGGCCCCCAATGGCCCTGACGATTGGGATTGCTGGTCAGGCTGAGCGTGACATTGGTCCCGCCGATGGTGCCCGCCGTTGAAATTTCGCCCCAAAGCCAATTGTCGGGCAGGCGCGGCCGAACTTCGGGCGTCCAGCGGATGGTCGTGACGAACCTTTTGCTCGCGCCTTCGGCCAACACAATATTGGCCACTTGACCCGTCAGTCCGGGCACATTGAGCCGCGCGCCATCGACAATCTCGATATACGCGACGCTCGCGGCGTTGATCCGTGACAGACTGGTTTCGGCATCGGTGGATTTGTCGGCGATGCGTTCGCCGTTGATCAGTATATTTTCGCGCGCCGCCCCCAGCCCGCGATCTCCGCCGCCCGTGAGTTGCCGGATCGTAAAGCCCGGAATTTGTTGCACCATGTCGAGCGCGGTGCGCGGGCTGAACGTCGCGAAATCGGCGGGCGCATAGCGCTGGCCCGTCGTAGGGGCCAATGCACCGACCGGTGCCGTTTCCGGCGGCTCAGGCGGCGGCGCAATCTGTGCCAACGCGCTCGTGCTGATGATGGCCGCCGATGCCACTGCCAGCAACAGGCCTGTTCTTTTTATCATCGAAACCTCCCCCGCCCATGTTGCAGGGCCGGGCAGGCCGGTGCCAAGAAGATGAAGCGGCGCAAAGATTTGAACTGCAAGCGGCGTATCGCGCTCGACCAATGACCTGTGGCTGCGGCGGAGCGAGGCTGCGGTCAGTCGCGCAGCAGTTCGTTGATCCCGGTCTTCGCGCGTGTTTTGGCATCGACGCGCTTGACGATGACCGCGCAATAGAGCGACGGGCCGGGCGAACCATCGGGCAGCGGCTTGCCGGGCAGCGCACCGGGCACGACCACGGCATAGGGCGGAACTTCGCCGACATGAACCTCGCCCGTCGCACGGTCGACAATCTTGGTCGAAGCACCAAGATAGACGCCCATTGACAGGACCGCGCCTTCGCGCACGATGACGCCTTCGGCGACTTCCGCGCGGGCGCCGATGAACGCGCCGTCCTCAATCACCACGGGGCCAGCCTGCAGCGGTTCGAGCACGCCGCCGATGCCTGCGCCGCCCGACAGATGCACATTTGCGCCAATCTGGGCGCAGCTCCCCACGGTGGCCCAGGTATCGACCATGGTCCCTTCTCCCACCCGCGCGCCGATGTTGACGAAACTGGGCATCAGCACCGCGCCCTTGCCGATGTGCGCTCCGCGCCGGACGATGCTGCCTGGAACCGCGCGGAACCCGGCGGCGCGAAAACGCCCCTCGTCCCAGCCCGCGAATTTGGATGGCACTTTGTCCCACCAATGCGACCCGCCAGGGCCGCCGGGGATCATCGCCATGTCGTTGAGGCGGAACGAAAGCAGCACGGCCTTTTTGAGCCATTGATGGACCTGCCAGCTGCCGCCCGCATCGCGCTCGGCCACATGCAAGCTGCCATCGTCAAGCCCGGCGAGCGCGGTTTCGACCGCATCGCGAACCTCGCCCGTGGTCCCGATGGTCAGCGCATCGCGAACATCCCAGGCGGCGTCGATGGCGGATTGCAGCGCGGCGGTCATCCCTATCCCTCTCTATGTCGCTTCGGCGAACAGCGTGTCGAGCCAGTCTGCCAGATCGTCGGCGCGATAGTCGATATGCGCCGGGTTGAGGTCGCGATGACCACTTTCGGCGCCATTGTCCAGCCACAGGGTCGTCATCCCCAGCGCTTTGGCGGGCGAAAGGTTGCGAGCCATATCTTCGACAAACAGGCTGCGGGTAGGATCTACGTCGAAAGCGGCCAGCAGATGGTCATAGGCTGCCGCTTGCGGTTTCGGAACATAGCCGGTGGCGCGGATGTCGCAGATGCCTTCGAACAATCCGCCCAGCCCGCGTGCATCGAGCACACGTGCTGCATAATCGGCATCGGCGTTGGTGAAGATGATCCGCCGTCCCGGCAGCGCGGCGATGCTGGCCGCCAGCCGGGTGCAGGGCGTAAGCTGGTCGAGCGCAATATCATGGACATCGACCAGAAATTCCTCCGGCATGACGTCATGATGGCGCATCAATCCCACCAAAGTCGTGCCATGATCGTGGAAAAATTGCTTTTGTACCCGTCGCGCCTCGACAAGATCGCAGTCCAGCAAACGCGCGATAAAGGCGCCCATGCGCGCATCGATCAGCGGGAACAGCTCCGCTGACGGGGGATAGAGCGTATTATCAAGATCGAAGATCCACGTATCGATCTGGCGGAGCAAATGGGCGGGCATGGCCAAAGCGCCTAATCGCAGCGCGCTTGCCCGGCAAGCCGCTTGGCCTTAACCCCTTGGCAAGCTGCTATTGCCAAACCGCCGAAATCAAAGCGGCGGGAAAAAGGGGTCGTTGTGAAGCAGGTGCGGACACAATCAAGATTTGGTGCGGCAATGCTGACCGCGATGCTGCTGGCCGGATGCGGCGGTATTGGCGCCCGGTCAGGGCGGCCCTTACATCCCGGCCCCGGCCGACACCGGCGACGCCGGCATCATCATCGAAACGGGGTCGCACCGTAACCTGGTGCAAGGTAGCACCCTCTACCGCACCGGCGATGCGGTGCTGTACGTGGACGACGCCGATGCACAGCGCGGCCTGCGCTTCGACGGCCGCATCGCCGAAGACTTCAAGTTGCTCTCCGGAGTCTGGGTCAGTGCCGGTCAGCTGCGCGTCGAAGCTCTAGCCGCGGCCGCTCCTTTGCTGCAAGACGCCGTCGTGACCGGCGAAAGCAATCCTCCAAAGCGGCGTGGCTGTTTCTTCTACGGCTGTTTGAGTCTGGCGGCTCTTGGCCTTCTGGCTCTGGTCCTGGGCGTGGTTGGATTCCTGGTCGTCAAGAATAACGGCCGCCCGGTGGATCAACGATTACACCGAGACCACGGCGGCCTGGTGG
>JAAUPH010000002.1 GCA_012035435.1 Sphingopyxis sp.
TCCCCAAGGACTGGGAGAAATCGATCGAAAGCTCCACCGCTTGGACCACCATCGCTCACATCCGACGCCTTACCCGCTTCATCGCATCCCATTGCCAAATCGAATGAACTTTCGAGTCAGCCTCTGAGAATCTGCGGTTAAAACGGCGTAACGAAGATGGCGTAACTCTACGCTTTCCTCCGAATAAAAATATGAGGCAATTGTGCAATTTGTAAATATGTTCGTGAATTTCAAATCTGAAAAATCGGCGAAAATCCGTTGTAGCAAAGGTAATTTTAAATTTCTGCTACGGTATTACTGCAAGACACAGCCTTCTCCAGGGTAGTATATTGAATAAGCTTCAAACATCCCAAATAATGTGACTCGGATTGCGCGCTCCGCATTGTTTCGTTCAATATGAACCCGGTTGCGCGGATCAAATGGCAACAAACCCAGATCATGCATATGGCCAACAGCAAAAACTTCATCGCGCCCTTGCAGAAAAATCATCGGGCAAACGATGCGGGCTGTCGCGCGGGTTGTCACATAACCGTACGCCATTGCCTGCGGGATCACCAAAACGAGCGTACCTAGCACTGTCGCCAGCGCCGCTCCGGCCAATATCCTTTTCGTATTGCGCTTCATCGCAAAATCTTTCATCTAGAAGAATATATTCACTAATGTGAAAAGGCTTTTTGTGCAATGATGAAGATAGCTGCTTTAGCATTGGCAACCACAGCGGCCCTCGGCTTGGGGGCAACGTCGCGTCCGTCACTCCAGTCATCGCCCTTCGCCTTTTCTGCATTTCCCGATCAGCGGGCCGATACACCCTGGCCAACACGGGAATGGGCCCGCGCTGAGCTTGACAAAGCTGTAGACGCCAACAAGCTCAATGCACTGACAAATTTGTTGATGAAGCCAGCAGATACGTCCCTTGGTAAGACATCCTCTCTGTTGATCATCCACCAAGGCAAGATTGTTTTTGAGCGCTACGCACCGCAGCACAGCTGCAACACCATTGAACACACAATGTCTGTGTCAAAAATGATGGGGGCCGTCATTGCTGGTGTCATGGTGTCACAGAGAAGAGCCGAACTCGACCGACCGCTTGGCCTGAAGCGGTGGTCGCCGGGCGATCCGCGCACTGCGATTACACTGCGACACGCGCTGGAAATGTCAACAGGGCTGGGCTGGGAAGAAGAGGGCGACGCGACGTTTCTCGATTTCGCTTTTGGCGAAGGATATCGCGATTTGGTCGGCTATGTTACGAAGCAACCATTGCGCCACCGGCCAGGCGCATATTTTCAATATTCAGATGGAACGTCGTCCCTCGTTGGCGCCCTAGCGTTACAGCGCGTGGGCTCAAGCCGCACCGCAATCGCTAATTGGGTGCAATCGTCTATCCTTGCGCCAACTGGCATGACACGAACAGAGCTTGAGTTTGACAAAAAAGGGGCGTGGTATGGATCTTCCGGGGTGCGCTGGAGTCCTTGTGACCTTGGGCGCTTTGGCACTTTGTTACTCCGAGGAGGCGAATGGGATGGCCAGGCCATATTGCCCAAAGACTGGGTGAACCAGATGCGCACGCCAAGTATGGCATCCATGAAGCAGCCGCTTATCGTGAGCGATACGTCTGATCAGGCGATCTACTATGGGCTCCAAACGTTCATTTGGGATTTGCAGCCACGCACATTTGATAACCGAGATCGCGCTGTGGTCCCGATCGATGCGTTTGGACATTATGGCTTTGGCGGCAGCGCGCTTCGAATCGTGCCGTCGCGCGACGTCGTACTCGTTGCTGTTGGCGTGGGGGCGAATGATGAAAAAGCAACTGCGCAACGGATCGAGATCTACAGAATGATGACGGACCTGTTCCCGGAGCTGGCATCCGCGTCCACGTCAAACATTGCAGCCGACTAAACGGGAGGCCGTTCGATGGCTGAGCGAGGGCAATCAACGATCGAGCAGCGTTTTTGGCTGTTTTTGCGGCACTCATATCGGCTCTATTGTGTCTTACTCTAGCCAGCTGTGCCGAAGAGCAGCCCGACGCGGAGGCAACAACCCGCATTGGTTCAGTTGCGCTTTCACTTTGCGGTGACGACGGTGCATTGTGCGGCTCCATCCAGCGCCCGTTGAACCCTGCCAATGCAAAAAGCGCCACGATTTCGATCGGCTTCAAATGGTACTCCCGCAAGGCACAAGGATCAGCATCGCGCGGCGTGGTAACCGTTATAGACGGCGGCCCCGGCTATGGCGCAACTGTATATCCAGAGGATTATCTGGAGATGCTGGCGCCATTACGCGACCGTTTCGATATCCTGATTGCCGACAACCGCGGCACCGGCGCATCTTCACCGCTGGCTTGCAAATCACTGGACGGTGTGCCGGGTCTGAACTTGGCGAACGTAGAAAAATGCGGGGAATTGCTCGGGTCTAATGCTTATTATTATGGCTCGGATTATGCCGCCGATGATCTCGCGGCAATCCTGGATGCACTGAAAATACAGGAAACGGGTTTATACGCTGTTTCATACGGCAGCTATTTCGCGCAAGTTTTTGCGGGGCGTCATCCACAGCGTATCAACCGCATGGTGCTGGATAGTGCATTTCCGGTCCGCGAAACGACGCCTTTTTTCGCTTCGGCAACGCCCACTATGGTCAATGCACTGAGTCAGATTTGCGCGAGGTCGGATGACTGTGTGCGGGACTCGAAGGCATTGCCGCGATTGCTTGAAACTCTTCGCACTGCCCCCAACTCGGTCGCGCCCCAGACAGCAGGGGTGATTGGCAATCCGTGACCCTTGACCCGGGGGCAATGTTTGTTGCGCTCATGCACAGTTCTGGCGGTTTGGTAGCTTATGCCGAATTCCACGCAGCGGCAGCTGCCCTGCTTGATGACAGCGATAGCGCCCCGCTCTTGCGGATCGCTGCTGAGGGCGTAACTCTTCACGACCCCTCTGGCGGTAGCGAGGATCCTGCGGAGTTTAGCGAGGCCTTGTTCGTCGCAGTGTCATGCAGCGACTATCCCAAATTGTTCGATATCCGGCAGCCAGCAAAAATTCGGCGGGCTCAGCTAGAAACAGAGTTGAATAAGGCATTGGCAGTGCGGCCTGATGTTTATGCGCCATTCACCTTCGAGGAATTCAGGCGCTCGGCCTTTCAAGAAAATACGGTCGACTTGTGCATAGATTGGCCGCAACCACCCCAAGATTGGCGGCCGCTAGTGCTACAAAACGGGCTGAGCAAGCTAAGCGATTTGCCGGTGCTTGTACTAAGCGGCGAGTTTGATCCGCTCACAACGCCTGTAGAAGCTGCAACCGTAGCGCGGCAGTTCCCCAAGGCAAAGCATGTGATGGTTCGCAATGCGGTTCATGCTCCTGGCGTTGGCCAGCCATCGGGATGTGGCGGGACATTGATTTCGCAATTTTTCGGAGGCGCTTCTTTTGATCAGTCATGTGCGCAAGCATCGCCCCCCGCCCGCCGCGTCAAACGGTTTTACTTGAATTACTCTGAATTGCTGAAAGCGAACCGGCCGGGCACAGTGCCCATGGACCAACTACTAGCACAGATCGGCATTGCGGCTGCCGACGATGCTATAGCGCGCCGAATTTTTGGTGAAGCAACCGGATCAGGGCTGCGTGGCGGCAAAGTCTCCTACGGGCCATCTGTTGAAAGTGGCCAGACCATAAAGCTGGATAACGTTAGATGGGTTACGGACGTTACCGTCTCCGGTTCGATCAATCTCAAGCCGGATTTGCAGACAGCTGTTGCGCGGCTCAACATTGTTGGCCCGCAAACGGGCGTGGTCAATGCGGTGTTTGAATGGCCGTTAAAGCATGATGAAAGCCGGGTACGAATGACCGAGAACCGTGAAATCACCTATTTTAACCGGCTCTGATGCCCAAGTTAAACGCGGTTGAGCAAGGCCAAAAAACAGCTACTCCCGATACAGGTCCTCACGCCACAATCCCAATTTCTCTTGCGCAGACTTATCCGAATAACTGAACAAGATGAGATCAGTCTCAGACTCGATTTGGCGAAGAGACCATGACGGAGCGACCACAACATCGCGGGGCGAAATATGGAATTGCTGTCCGTCGACAATAATCGTGCCGCTGCCCTCAACGCCCACAAAAATGACACCGTCGGTTGATCGCTGGGGCATCGTCAAAAACCTTGCAGGCAGTTTCTGACAAAAGGCAGAAATGGTGGTCATTATCGGACCGCCGGTCGCAGGATTGGAAAATTCAAGGCGAAAACCGTCATGCGAATCTGGCGTCGAACAGTTGGCTGCTGTTTCCAGCGCACCGCGCCATTGCGAATAAGGATAATGGAACAGCGGGGCGGCAAGTGGTTGAAGGTCGCCGCACCGCACAGGTTTGAGGTTTGAACCCCAAAGGGCTCGACACGCACCGTCGGCGAGCGTTTTGGGATGCTGCGTGCCGCTGGTCAGCGTATCTGCAAAGGACGCGTCGAGCGCGTTCACCAAGGGTATGTCGAGCCCATCCAACCAAATCATGCGTTGGTCGGTATCGTTTGCATGATCGTGCCATCTCCCGTTGGGGGTAATGACCAAATCAAACGGGTTCATCACCGCACGCTCACCATCGACCGCAGTATAGGCGCCCTGCCCTTCGATAACGAAGCGCAACGCCGACTGAGAATGGCGGTGGCATGGCGCCACTTCATTCGGCAGAATCAGCTGGAAGCCTGCGTAAAGAGTCCGGGTGATGCTTGCCAACCCGGGCATTGCAGGGTTTTCGAGGATCAGAACGCGCCTCACCGCCTCCTCTGCGGTTATCAATTCGCCGGCTTCCATCAGCAACGGCAGAACTTCCTCGTATCGCCATGCAAAAGCCTTTGCAGGCGTTGTCGGCGTCTGCGAGACCAGCGCGTGTAGCACGGTCCATAGCGGTGCAAGGCTATCGCGGGCAAGGCGGTCATAGTAGGCTTGGCGCACTGCGTCACTGTTGCTGGTCATAAAGCTTTCCTGGGATGTTTAATGCAGGAGGCGCGGCGGCGCGATCGCAATGCCCTCCCCGTCGCCAATTCCGAGCCAAGAGCCTCCTCTGCGGTTTTCAAAATCGACGCCATCAAATCGGGTAGATTAACGAGTTCGGGATAAGTTCGGTATCAAACACACAAAGCTTGTGTGCAAACTTCAATACACCATCGACATCAACGATCGTGTCAATATACTGTCCGGCGCTCAAAATGTCCGATGGCTGGTCGCTATGTGTGCGAATAACGACGTAGTTGGCCTCTGCGAGATAGACTGCGCCCTTGCGCTTCACGCGCTGCCCACCCACGATGTGCCGCTGATAATAAGGCGCATGATAGAGCGTCTCAGTCACGCCGTGGATGCGGTCCTTTAACATGGCCTTGCTTTCCAGCCGCACCGTCGCAAGCGGCAACTGGCTGTCGTAATTTTCACGCGGCTGAATGATATATCGACAATCGTCGATAAAGAGATCGATCCAGTGCTGATACCGTTGCTCGTCCAACGCAGCCCCATAGTCCGAATATAAATCCGCTATAGCAAAGCGAGTGGCAGCAGAAATCACAGTTCCATGACCTCTCGATAATATTGATACATACCACGGATTAAGCACTCTGTGACCATATGTTCGGTATTTTCAGTATTAGTTCCGTCAAGTTCTGAAATCGTCTCGCCCCAGTGATCAGTCGATAGTCCTTGCTGGGCAAATTCGATCACTTCACCGTCATCGGCAGAAACAAAGCCAGCGGGGCCAAAGAGATTGGCCTGCCGAAGTCTCCGCTCCGTCATCTCATCGTCGTCATCGACGAAGCCAAAATGTGTCCATACAAAATCAAAGGCACCGGGACCGCGAGGAATGATGTGGCGCGTCGAGAGTGAATTGACCTGCTGCTGGACAATCAGGCTGGGGAACAATGTCATCATCACGACGGTTGGACCGTTCCACCAGTTTTCGGGTGCAACATCGAGCAGCCTTGGATCATTCAGCGCCATACCCTTGCGAAATGACGTGACGCCGGTGGTAACATCACCATCGCCGCCTTCATTGCGCGCTGACACCATGCACGCGTGACGCTTTTTCGGATCCATGATCATCCGGCTGGTCTGGTCTGCCCGCCAAAGACCAAAGGTCACAAACCAGGTATGCAATAAGCCAGGATGATAGCCGTCTTTAATGTTCTCCATCATCAACTTCCAGTTGCCCGGAATGCGTTGACGGGAATAACCCAACAACTTCAATTCTCTTCCACTGAAAACACGATCGAAATATGCCAGCACCTCTTGTCCGACAAACTCTTCAAACGGCTCGACACTATGATCAAAGCTGGCAAAAATAACCCCGTTTCGAACATGAACTTTCAGTCGATTTAGCCCATGATCTTCAAGTTTGAAGTCCTTTGGCATCCCGCCATTCCCCTTGACGCCATTTTTGAATGGCACGCCAAGCAACTTCCCGTCGAGCGCATAGGTCCATTGATGATAAGGGCATACGAGCGTGACCGCTGTTCCTGATTTTTGTTTGCAGAAACGTACACCCCGATGAGCACAGTGATTTTCAACGACATGAATCTCGCCGTGTCGATCGCGAGTTACTATAACCGAACGTTCACCGATAAACGTCGTTTTATAGCATTTTACTTGAGGGAGCTCTGCAACAAGACCCACATAATTCCAATGCCTGCCGTAGAATATTCGCTTCATTTCCTGATCATATGTCGTCTGATCGGAATACAAAGTATAAGGCACGCGGCTCGTGACATTTTTTGGCCAGTCGATTTTGGATGAGGCATTTACGGTCATTCGCTGGTCTCCAAAGAGATTGCACACTTTATGCCGCCAGCAATGTCGACTGCGAGGTTCTGATTGATCGTCGCCGCCTCTGCTACCTTGGCAACGCCCGCTGAAACTCTTTGCAGGTCCTGCATACTGGAGGCGAGCGACGCCGTCACTTCAGAAGCGACCTTGCTTTGTTGTTGCACTGCACCGCTTATTTCGCTGTTGACCGTATCGAGTTTCATCACCTGTTTGACCAGCAACTGAACCGCAATACGGGTATTATCAGCGTGGCCGCTGACCGAGGTAAGCAGCGCAGCCGCGTCGCTCGAAAGCTGGCGCGTTCGCTCTGCCAGCTGTTTCACCTCTTCAGCTATAACGGTGAAACCAATGCCCGTGCCGCTTGCACGCGACGCTTCGATCCCTGCGTTCAATGCCAAATACCGCGTAATGCGGGCAACTTCGCTGATGCTCTCGACGACGTGCGCGATCCGCGCAGTTCCCTCTATTGACTGGTCCGCCAGTTCGCCTGCGACGGTCGCCTGTTCCCGCGCCTGCGCAGTCGCCTGCCGTGATTGTTCAGTTTGTTCGGCGATATGCTGGATTGAAGCAGACATTTGCTCCGATGCTGTGGTCATCTGACCCCACGACGCAGCAATTGACTGCGCTGCATCGCGCATATTGCCGGCGTTGCCGACGGCCTCCGCAATGCGCCCGGCGAGCCGCCGTGCCTGATCCTCAATTTGCCGCAACTGCTCCATCAATCATCCTGCCACATATTCCTCATTGCGGAATATATCACATATTGCGGAATATCAAGATTGCGATTAAACCGCGAAGGCTTTTGTGGCGACACACATTTTTCAATCTGGCCGCTCCCGGATTGGCGATGCATTGCAGCGACAACAGATAGTGCCAGATATGGAAGTTCGCAGAAGGGACACGCAATGTTACCCGGATTTAAACCTTGGCCAATCTCTAAGGCCTCGATTGTTGGAACTGAGGATGTTTTTCCTGTCAGGCGGGTTTATTGCGTTGGACGAAATTACCTCGCCCACGCGCGCGAAATGGGTGCCGACGAGCGAGAGCCCCCGTTCTTTTTCACCAAGTTTGCAGACACAGTCGTACCATCCGGAACTGCCCTCACTTATCCCCGCGCAACCGAGGATTATCATTATGAAGGTGAGTTAGTCATCGCTATCGGGGCTTCCGTCGTCAACATTTCAGTCGATCAAGCTTCAAAAGCCATATTTGGTTATGCCTGCGGCCTCGACATGACACGCCGTGATCTGCAACTCGTTGCCCGGGACAAAGGGCGCCCTTGGGACATGGGGAAAAACTTTAGCGAAGCTGCTGTGCTTGGGCCAATTACTCCGGCGGCTGACGTGCCAAAGCTAGCCGGCAGAATGTTAACGTTAAGCGTGAACGGTACCATCAAACAAGAGACCGACCTGTCGCTTCTTATTTGGTCGTGCGCCGAAATAGTCTCAGAACTCAGCCGGTATGATGACTTGGCCCCTGGCGATCTCATCTATACCGGGACACCCGCTGGCGTTGGTGCCGTGATGCCGGGCGACCGCATCGACCTCTCCATCGATGGATTGCAGCCGATTTTCACGACGATCCGGCAATGAGCACCTATGTCCTGCATGACTTTCCGCGCTCATCCGCCTGTTACCGTGTTCGAATTGCCTTGGCGCTGAAGGGCATTGCCTATGAGCGCACACATATTGATATTCGCGCCGGCGACCAACGGGAATCGACCTATCTCGATGTGAATGCAGCGGGGCTCGTACCTGCGCTTAGGCTACCCGACGGCACGGTGCTCAAGCAGTCGTTGGCGATTTTGCGGTTTCTCGATCAGGTTGGCGGTCCGCGCCTTTTCCCAATAAACTCTATAGATGATGCCCGTGTATCTGCGATGGCGATGACAGTCGCCTGTGACATACACCCGCTGAATAACTTGCGTGTTTTAAGCTACATGCAAGATGAGCTGATGGTCTCTGCGGATGCCAAGTCCGCTTGGTACGCGCACTGGGTTCAGTCGGGCCTCAACGCACTCGAGATCGAAACCCGAGCATATGGCGGCAAATATTGTTACGGAGATGAGGTCAGTGCCGCGGACATTTGTCTCGTACCGCAGCTCGCTAATGCACGGCGGTTTGGTGTCGATCTCAAGGACTTCACCAATCTGGTCGAAATCGACCAACGCTTAACAGCGTTACCAGCCTTTGAGGCTGCTGCGCCAGGCGACTAAGGGCATTCATTGGCGGTTTCAAAATATCAGCAGCGCCAACCGCCTGATTACAAGACATCTATCATTGCTATCACTCTGCTTGACTTTTGCAAAATTTGTGGTGAAACGTTTTACTACTTAACCGGACCACCGTTGCGCAAAAATTCTCATGGGAAGAAATTGATGCCATTGCTCGCACATTCAGTCCGTCGGGCGCGCAAAGAAAAGGCGGTCAAGCGCGAATAGTGACGCCATGTCTACACCGACTGATGTGACCTCGAAGAAGGGGCTGCCGAACCGGTGGCTTTGGAAATCGAAGAAAATGGATAAGTCAGGACATTATGAAAATACAAAGCCTCATCAACGGAAAATGGATCGACCGGGATGATCGTTTGCCGAACATCAACCCGTCCGATTTAGCCGATGTGGTCGGTGAATATGCACCCATGGATGAAGCTTGCGTAGTCGAGGCAGTCGCATCCGCGCAAGCAGCGTCACACGCATGGGGTATGTCACCCATCCAGCAGCGGCATGACGTGCTGAAAAAGGCGGGGGACATTTTGTCAGCACGCTCAAGTGAAATTGGAACGACCCTGGCGCGGGAAGAGGGAAAAACGCTGGCCGAAGCTGTCGCAGAGACGCGACGCGCGGCCCAGATTTTCCAATTCTTTGCTGGAGAATGCCTGCGAAGCGGTGGTGAATATTTGCCTAGCGTACGGCCGGATATCAACATCTGCATAGCGCGCGAGCCAGTCGGCGTCGTCGCAATAATTACACCGTGGAATTTTCCCATCGCAATTCCTGCATGGAAAATTGCTCCTGCGTTGGCGTGGGGTAATACGGTGGTGTTCAAACCCGCTGAACTTGTGCCAGCTTCGGCTTGGCTGCTTGTATCGATCTTGCAAGAGGCTGGCCTTCCCGACGGCGTTTTGAATATGGTGATCGGAACCGGCCCGGTAGTGGGGCAAGCAATGCTGTGTTCACGCGGTATCGATGCCTACAGCTTTACGGGATCGATGCGCACAGGCCAGTTGGTGGCTACCGCTGCTGCTCAGAACCTCAGCCGTGTTCAGCTTGAAATGGGCGGAAAAAATCCGCTTATTATCCTTGATGATGCTGATTTGGGGCCGACTGTGGAGTGCGCTATCAACGGCGCATTCTTTTCAACAGGCCAGCGCTGTACCGCGTCCAGCAGATTGATTGTGACTGATGGCATACACGATCAGTTTATTGACGCCATGTCAAATCGCATGCGCGCACTGCGAGTTGGGCACGCGCTTGATCCGCAAACCGACATAGGGCCCGTTGTTGATGAGCGGCAATTGGAGCAAAATCTTCAATATATCGAAATTGCAAAAGCAGAGGGTGGAAAGCTGCTGTTTGGCGGCGAAATGCAACGTCGGGACACAGAGGGTCATTTTCTGACGCCGGCACTGTTCGTCGACACAAATAGCGCAATGCGCGTCAACCGTGAAGAAATATTCGGACCCGTCGCCAGCGTGATCAGGGTCCGTCATTATGATGATGCACTCGCGGTCGCCAACGACAGCGAATTTGGCCTGACAGCAGGCATATGTACAACGAGCCTAAAATATGCGTCGCATTTCAAACGCCACGCGCAGGCCGGAATGACAATGGTAAATCTGCCCACCGCTGGTGTCGATTATCATGTGCCCTTTGGTGGCTGCAAGGGATCAAGCTTGGGACAGCGAGAACAGGGCAGCCATGCGCGGGAATTTTATTCCAGCACGAAAACATCTTATGAATTTGCAGGAGCCTGATGACCATGCGCCTCGTTCAGATTATCGATAATCATGGCCTACGCCGCGTTGCCAGAGTTGATGGTGCAAAACTAAGGCTAATCGCTGATTTCGCTTCCGTCCTTGAACTAGCATCCTCTGCCATCGCCAACAGTACAACGATCGAAGCCACAGTGGACGCGGGGCTCTCAGCAGATCTGCTCGACTATGACACGGTCCAGGCAACTGACCGGCTGCTTATGCCGGTTGACCACCCCGACCCATATCGAATGCTGCTCACAGGAACCGGCCTCACCCACATTGGGAGCGCAACGCTGCGCAGTAACATGCACGGTGAGGATCCCGCTCAAGGAACGACAGACAGCGCCAAGCTGTTTCGTGATGGCATCGCGCGCGGCAAGCCCGCCGATGGGCAAATAGGGGTCGAGCCGGAGTGGTTCTACAAAGGGAATGGTTTGGATGCATTGCGCAGCGGCGCACCGCTCATCGCACCGTTCCATGGAACGACAATCGGCGAAGAGGCCGAGCTTGCTGGAGTGTATCTGATTGGACCGGATGGCGCGCCATATCGCATCGGATTTGTTCTCGCCAATGACGTTTCCGACCATGCGTTTGAACAGCGCAATTACATGTATATTGCACCGTCAAAACTGCGACCATGCCCGATCGGACCGGAAATATTGATAGGATCTCTCCCGCAAAACCTGCTGGGAACTGTCCGTGTTAAACGCGGCGAAAGCATCATCTGGCAAAGCGGCTTCGCCAGCGGCGAAATGAACATGTCTCACAGCATCGCCAATCTAGAATATCACCACTTCAAATCTGCCAGCGCACGTCGACCGGGTGATTTGCATTTGCATTTATTTGGTTGCGACGCCTCAAGCGGCGCGACTGGAATTTTGATTGAAGACGGGGACGTATTGGAAATCGAGGCTCCGGCCATGGGGCGACCGTTGCACAACCAAGTGGCGTTTGAAAAAAACCAAATGATCTCTGTCAACCATTTGTGAGGCCGGATATCCTGACCGCTTACGCATCCGCCAATCAAGTTGATCCACCAGGAAGCAATGACGTCGGGAGAAGGGTGTCCTTCTCCTTGAAATGTCCATGTTCTATTCGATGAATAAGGGCTTCAGCAGCGGCCACTCCAATTTCACGTGCCGATGATTTGATCGTCGTCAGCAACGGCCGGGCATATCGGCGATATTCGAATCCGTTGAAACCTGTAACCATGACATCGGCAGGAATGAGCATACCGCGTGCTTCCAGCACCTGCATGGCTGCTATGCCCATTTGGTCGTTAGCACACGCAATCGCATTGGGCTGCGGGTTGGCTTCGAGGTAACGGTCCAATGCCGCCATAACCTCATCAAATTTTTCGGAAGGCGTCGTGACAATTTTCAGACGCGCCCCGCTCCCAGCCGATCGCACTCCATCGCGCATTCCGGCAACGCGCGCCTCGATGGCAGGCCAAGACAGCTCAGGGAGCACGAACAGTATATCCCGCGCGCTACGAGCAAGCAGATGATCAGCAAGCAGCCGGCCACCGCCAAAATCGTCCTGACGCACCGAGGCAAATTCACTTGACTGCGGAATAGTTGTCTCTTCGACAAGAACAACCGGCTGGTGGAGCGCTTGTATCTGCGCGGTTATCGACCGACGCTCATCGGGTGTTCCCGACAAGAATAAGCAATAGGCATCGACCTCGAGATTTTGAACAACGACAGACTTCCCAAATTCAGCGCGGCGGCAACCATGGATAACCGCAGAATAGCCCCGGCGGTTCAATGTATCCGTGAAACCTGGGACCATATTGGCGGCGAACCCGTCGGCCAGATAAGCCTCACTCTCATCGACAATGACCAAAGCCACGGAATGGCGCCGCGCAGTCCGAAGGCGCCGCCCCGCAGACTGTGGCCGATAGCCAAGACGCTCAATCGCTTTAAGCACCCGTTTGCGGGTCTTGTCACCAACCGACGCGGACTTGCCGTTTACAACATTTGAAACTGTCGCGAGCGAAACCCCGGCGGCGGCAGCCACATCCTTGATTGTTGGACGCGGATGGCATTCCTCGACAGAAGGAGGTTGGGTTTCTTGCATAACGTTTCATTAAAGCCAAAGGCGCGTTTTTGGTAGAGCGATCATGCGTGATAATGCGACAAATATCTTGTCGCATCAGGCGCCTGCCAGTATGAGTGAACAATGACAACTCAGCCTACAGATGCAGACGTGATCACTGATATCGATCACCTAATGATCGCAAGTTTCGATCACGATCGAGCAATTAAAAATTACACTAATCTTGGTTTCAAAGTTAGGCCGGTTCGACAACTTGCGCCAATGGGCGGCGGCAGCGCTGGCGGCAATGGTGGCAGTGCGGCGATACTGTTGCGAGCCAGAACTCCTGGATGTGCAAACTACCTCGAACTTGCAATGGCTGATCCGGTTACAGCAATGCCGATGATGCAGGATATCTTGCGCAATGACGAAGGCCCAGCAATGCTGGTCCATGCTACGCTCGATCCAAACCGGCTCGCCGATCAATGGGCTAAGCTTGGCATAAAACTGGAGCGCGTGAAACTCTCCCTTCCACCATTTGGGGCCGGACCGCCGGTGGACCTTGAGGTATTTCTCGTTCCCAAGGGCCAGGCGCCATTTGCGTTTAACGCCTGCCATTACTCCAGTACCTATGATTTCGAACGTGATGAGTGGCGCAATCATCCCAACGGCGCGCTTCATTGGACTGGCCTTACAGTAGCGGTTGACGACCTTTCTTTCGCCGTTTCAGTGAAACGATTTAGCGAGATTTATGCGCGTCAGCCGCGTGACGCTGAAAGTTGTCGTGCGGTTTTCCAACTTGGGGCAACCAGGTTGGAGCTTTGGGAGCGCACTGCGTTTGAGAGAGAATATGGCAAAGAAGCAGCAGGCACGGCGGTTCATATTGCCGTCCGGTCCCTTGCTGATCTGAGAGCGTATCTGGCCGAAAAGCAGATTGAATACGTAGCAACGGGTCCAACCGTGCGCGTAGAACGGCGATTTGCCAACGGTACTTTTCTCGCCTTTGAAGAAATCGAAGCATAGACACATGGAGTAACCACAATGTGGGTGGCTGAATCGCGGATCGCGCAATCGACCAAAGCAGAAATTTATTACGAAATCTACGGAACAGGGCCATGTGTTGTCATGATACCCGGCGGGTTTGAGACCCATGTTTGTTTTTACAAAAATATACCGGCGTTTGTGCAGGCCGGATACACGGTAATCGCGACTAACCTCCGCGGCCATTTCCAGTCGCCTTGCAAAACGGGTGACCTGAGTTTTCGTAATCATCCTGATGATATTGCGGCCGTTCTGGATCAGGAGGGCATTTATCGCGCTGCTTTAATTGGGTGGTCGATGGGTGGCTTCGGCGCAACCCGGTTCGCTTTGCACAATCCCGATAAGACTTCTGCTTTGGTTCTCATGGGATCGACGGCGGGAGTTTGGTCAGAGATGAACTATGCAAATAACGGCAAGGCCATCAATGCTGTCACGGCTGATATTGCGAAGGGCGGACCATGGTCTTTCGACATGAACCAAGACAATGCTTCCGACAAATTCTTGCGGCGACAATTGCAGATGCTGCACAGCGACGATGGTTTCTTACCCGGCCCGGTCGCACTATTGCCCATGATGATGGACAAAGACATCTGGCTGTCGCCGAACGAACTGACGAAATTCAATACCCCTAGCCTGCTGGTCGGCGGAGATACCGACAATTTCCTGCCCGCAGGATTTCAGCGGCACCTGGCGGAAATCCTGCCCGGCGCTGAGCTAAGTGCTTTTCAGGAAGCGGGTCATAATCCCCATTGGGAAGACCCTGTGCAGTTTAATGAAACAACAATTAGCTGGTTGAAGTCAAAGGGTTGGTGAACCTCCTGCCGCTGCACTGACATTGGCGTGACGGGCTGGCCAAACCACGAGAAACCCAACCATCGCGCTCGCTGCTAAAACAATCGGTAGCGACGTTGCGATACCCCTCACCCCGGTAAATATATGGTCGTTCAGCAAACCAACCAGCAGCGGCCCGATCCCCAATCCGATGACATTCGCACTGACCAGGCCGAGCGCCGCCACGCGAGCTCGAAACTCGGAAGGTGTTAACAACTGGATTGCAATTGGAACGGACGCAAGCATCGCAGTAAACCCAAGAGCGATACCTCCATAGCTAATCCATGTCGCTATCAGGTCACCGCTAAAAAACAAGCAGACTGCAGAAAAGAAACACAGTGCCGCTGCAGACAATAAACATATCATCGGACCGTTACTCCGCCCGCTTTTGATTAAACGGTCGCACGCCAGACCACTAAAAAGTGGACCGAGAGAGCCGAAAACGAGCATCAGCATCCCAAATCGCCCGCCCACTTCAGATGGCGATAAGCCATGGACTCGGCCCAAGCTGGCCGGACCCCACGACACAAATGCATAGCCAACAATACACAGAATGCCGTAACCAAAAAGCAGTGGTCCATAAACTGCACGGTTTGACTTTACAAAAGCGAACACGCCAACGGCCCGGCTCTCAGCCGACATGTCGGAACGGAGCGAGATTTGTCCAAGCCGTTGCGGCTCACTGATGCACAACAGCACCAACAGAGCAAGGATAAGACCGGGTATGCCGACGGCGACGAATGTTGCCTGCCAAGGCTTTAACTTCCATCCAAATTCCCAGCCGCCCTGCGCGGCAAAGTGGCTATAAATCATCCCGCCGATAAGTAACGCGAGCCCAGTCCCAACAACGCCAGCCGCAGTAAAAATACCAATCGCGCGGCCAAGCTTTGCTCTCGAAAATCGATCTGACAGCATGGAGTAGGCCGCTGGGTTTAGCGCGGCTTCACCGATCGCCACCCCAGTGCGCGCTATAAACAACGTCGCAAAACTTGTGGCAAGCCCGCAAACAATGGTCATGAAACTCCACAGACCAATCCCGCCTGCGACAATGTTGCGCCGGTTCTTGCGGTCAGCCAGCCATCCAATCGGCACACCCGTCAGCGCATAAAAAATGGCGAATGTTGCACCTTGCAGCAGTGCGATACCCGTATCCGAAAGACCCAAGTCGGCCTTAATCGGCTCCACCAAAAGGCTGATAACAGTCCGATCCAGCATCGATAGAATGAAGGCCAGGCACAATAGTACAAGCAGAAGCCAAGCCCGCCACCCATCCTGCTGCGAGCCAGGGGCCTCAGTGTCAACGCTCTGCATTTGCAACCAACTTGGGGAAGGCGTCCGTTAGACGCTTAAAATCGCGTTGTTTCTTCAGCCACGCATAGTCGTCGTTTACGCCAACACCGACTACGACCAGAATGACATCTCGCGAAGGCACGATACGCAGAATAACCCCGCCCCAACCCGTATGGCCAAACGCGTCAATGGGTATCTCATCGTCGGATGGACGCGCCACCGATTGCGGCATCAAATCCATTACAAACGTCAACATGCCATAATATTCACCAGCCGCATTTTTGGGATACTCAGGCGGCAGCGGTTTTGTCAGCGAGGCCTCACTCGGAGTCCGCATCAGATTCACCCAGCCGGATGGCAATATTCTCTCACCGTTCCAGACACCGTCACGCATTAATAAAAGGCCGAATTTGCCCAAATCGCAAGGGCTCCACCTAACCCCCGATGAGCCATACCAAGTTCCCTTTTTGTCAAACTCAAGTTCAGTGGTGTTTGCGCCGATCGGAGTGCTAATCTCCTCTCGGACCCATTTTGCAATTTCGCTGCGATTATTCCCAACCTTGCCCAGGGCAAGTGCACCGACAAGGGACGGCGTCCCGTCCGAATATTGCCAGTAACTTCCGGGTTTGTGGCGCAACGGCTGTAGTGCCGTATAGCTCGCCAAGTCTTCATATCCTTCGCCAAAAGCCAGTCCAATCAAGGAAGCATCACCCTCCTCTTCCCAGCCAAGGCCTGTCGTCATATTCAGAGTATTGCGCAGCGTGATTTTCGAACGTGGGTCATTTCGTTGCCACTGCGACAAACCCAAGGGCGCGTCCAGTTTAGCATGACCGTCACGAACCAACACACCAGCCATAACCGCGCCCATCATCTTCGCCACGGACATTGGAAACATTGTGCGGTCACATGTGTATCCATTGGTAAAGCGCTCGGCAACGATTTGCCCCTTGTGGATGAGCAATATCGCATTGGTCTTGCCCATTAATGGGTCTTGACTGCTCATAATCTCGTCGAGCTGCTCATTCAGCAAACGCACATTCACGTCGCCCCCGATCGCGGCGCGCTCCCATTTTTTGGTCGGCCAGGCGATACCTGTTGGTTGCTCAGGCAGGCTACTATATGTGAACTTGCGCGGTGATGGTGCGGTTGGCGCATTGGTTTCGCTGAGCGACAATTGAACAGTCGCAACCGAAATCGCTGCGGCAGCGGTCAATGCTGCTACCCTAGATATTTTCATGCTTGCGAACCTCACCAGACATCGACTAGTTAAACGATTAACCTAATATGGAGGAGTTTGCCGTGATGCGCAAGATTGGAAAATGGGCATTGCGTATCACAGGCGTTCTGCTGTTGATCGCGATCATTCCGGTATCGATAAAAGTGCGCGAATATGGGTATGCCACGACGCGCATCACTGCGCGCGTCGTCTGTCCGATGGTTTATATTGATGGCAGGGATGTGCCGTTCGCACTTAACCATCTAAGCATGCTCGGTATTTTGCCGTTTGATCCCCGCAGCATCGTTTCTGTCTCATTGTCCGGACAAGCGCGAAGTCACTGTGGATGCCTTTGGCATGTTCGAGGCGAAATCCATTCACTACCCAGGAGAAGGCTGCGTCTTGCAGTAATCGCCGATTAGAACAGAGATAAGACATGCGAATATCTAAAGTTGAAGTGATACGCATCGGCGAGCCTGAGTGGTCAACGCCAGCGTGGTGGGCAACCTGTAATCTCGATGCGCTATTCGAAACCGGGATAAAATTTCGAAAAGACCCAATCGGGCTTTTTAACAAGCCAATCGGCACCGCTGGTGACCCGGTTTTTGCAATCATTGTTAGGATATTTACCAACGATGGCCTGGATGGATTCGGCGTGGTTGCGCTGGGCTCCGAGGCCGTCGCCCAAGTTGTTGAGAACCGTCTCGCGCCGCTAATTTTGGGCAAGGACCCGTTCGATGTCGAGTTGATCTGGGAACTTATGTACCGATCGACCCTCAACATTGGCCGCAAAGGCCTTGTCTTACAAGCAATTAGCGGCGTCGATATTGCCCTGTGGGACCTCATGGGCAAAGCCGTTGACAAGCCAATGTTTGCGTTGATGGGCGGACGAACAAGAGACAGGATTAGAGGTTACGCCAGCGCCGGCTACGCCATGGACGATCTTGATGAAGTCGCCCAAATGGCGAGGGAATATCGCGATCAGGGCTTTACCGCGATGAAAATGCGCTTTGGCTGGGGGCCGCTTGATGGCCGAGCAGGCATGCGGCGCAACGTAGAGATGGTCGCCAAGTTGCGCGATGCAATTGGTGATGACATGGATTTAGCGGCCGACGCCTATATGGGCTGGACCACCCAATATGCCATAGAAATGCTCGAGAAATTGAAGCCCTATGACCTCGCCTGGATCGAAGAACCCATTTCAGCTGATGACTATGAGGGCCACGCTAGGTTACGCGCTTCAACCAGTATCGCCATCGCTGGCGGCGAGCATGAGGCCACCCGGTACGGGTATCGTGACCTGATCACACGTGGGTGCGTTGATATTGTGCAGCTGGACGTTAACCGCTGCGGTGGGCCTACGGAGGCTCGCAAGATCGTTGCATTGGCGCAAGCATTCAATCTGCCCGTCATCCCGCACGCTCCGGAAACACCAAACATTCACTTGGTCATGGCACACCACAATATGCCTATGGTAGAAGTGTTTCCCAATCACGGACGGGACGGTGATACGTTCACAAGTGAGCTGGTGACGGGCGACCCAATTTGCGAAAATGGTCATGTAATGATGACAGATTCCGCCGGCCTGGGAGTTAAACTAAACTGGGATGTAATTGATAACTACCGGGTCATGTAATCGATATTAAATGCAAAAACTCACTACTTATTTTATTTTAGCATTCCACAACATTGACAGCCAAACCTCCAAGTGATGTCTCCTTGTATCTCGTATCCATATCCCGCCCGGTTTTCAGCATCGTCATGATAACCTGATCCAAACTCACATGGTGCTGCCCGTTCCCGCACATCGCGAGACGCGAGGCTTCGATTGCTTTGACTGCACCAACTGCATTGCGTTCAATGCACGGGATTTGAACTAGGCCTCCGATCGGGTCGCACGTTAAGCCCAGACAATGTTCCATGGCAATCTCTGCTGCGTTTTCCACTTGCGCTGGCGACCCGCCCATAACTTCGGTGAGGCCCGCTGCAGCCATTGAGCAAGCGACGCCAACTTCGCCTTGACAGCCAACCTCTGCACCAGAAATCGAGGCATTTTCTTTGAATAGCGAACCAATCGCAGCTGCGGTTAGAAGAAACCTATTGGCTCCAAGGGCGCTCGCCTCATGCACAAATTTTAGATAAAAGCACATAACTGCAGGAACGATCCCTGCCGCGCCGTTTGTTGGCGCTGTGACAACGCGTCCGCCCGCCGCGTTTTCCTCATTGACTGCCAGAGCCCACAAATTCACCCAATCTAACGCGCCAAGAGAGTCATGCGTATTTGTCAGGCAACTATTCTTCAGCGTCGCCGCAATCACCGGTGCACGTCGCTTCACGCGCAACCCTCCAGGCAAGGTCCCGACCGTGCTGCTGCCTTGCTCAATACAGTCCAGCATCGCCTGCCGCAGTGCCGCCAAGCTGGCCGTTACCTCAGGCTCGGTTCGAGCCGATAATTCGTTGGCGAGCATAATCGAAGAGATCGCAATTTGTTTGGTTTCTGCAAAATCGAGCAACTCATTGCTCGACGAAAAAGGGAAAGGGGGATTGACAAGTTTTCCGTCATCATTGCTCGATTCCAGATCGGCTTCTTCTACAACTGTCCCACCGCCGGTCGAGTAATATGTGTTCGACAGCATAATTCGGCCGCCTTCGTCATAGGCATTAAATTTCATCCCATTTGAATGATATGGCAATTTCTGACGGGTCCGAAAAACAATGTCACGCTCAACGTCAAAACCTAACGCCAGCTTCCCCGAAAGAGCCAATGGAATAGCATGGCCAATGTCGGCCAGGATTTTTGCGATCTTCTCACGACAGAATGTAGCTGGCCGCATTCCAGCCAATCCGGCTACGATTGCTGTGTCCGTTGCATGCCCTTTGCCAGTCAACGCTAAAGAGCCGAACAACTCGACTGCCACGCGCGCGATGGGATCGGACAACCGCAAAGCATCTTCCGCAAACCGACTTGCTGCAATCATCGGGCCCATCGTGTGGGACGAAGACGGTCCTACACCGATCTTGAAAAGGCTAAATGTGCTCTGAACCACGATAGTATGTGCCTCCCGCCTACCGCAATCAGCCTATTCCATTGTTCTTATAACGCACAGCCTGTTCAGCATAATGGCCAACTGCATAGGAGACGAAATCCCGCTCGGCCACGTTCGTGTCGCGTTTCACTGCGGGTGGGTTGCCAAGCCAGAGTGAGTTTGGTGGGACCATCTTGCCTGGCGGCACCACAGCCCCAGCTGCGATCACTGCGCCAGCACCAACGACCGCTTCGTCTAAAATAATTGCCCCCATCCCGATCAGCGCGCCATCGCCGATCGTGCAGCCATGGAGGATGGCCCCATGACCAATTACGACGTTAGACCCAATACTGGTGCCGGCAATATTCTCTGTTGAATGAACAATCGCACCATCCTGAACATTGGTGCCCGGCCCGATCAGAATTGGCATGTCATCGCCGCGAACGACCGCGGAAAACCAGATGCTGGCACCATCACCAATTGTGACATCACCCACAACCGCTGCGGTGGGCGCAACAAAGACATCCTTCCCCACAGACGGCCTCTTGCCATCCAATATAAACAATGGCCCCATCTGTCGCCGATCCACAATCTAACCCTCCCACTCAAGATTGCCGTCAACCCCGATCGCCTGCCCGGTGATATGGCTCCCGCCCTGACCACTCAGGAAAACACTCAGTTCTGCGACCTCGGCAGGCGCAATCATGGTTCGCATTGACACGAACGAAAGGAATGCTTCGCGCGCTTGCTCAATTGGCAAACTGCGCTCATCCGCAAACTTGGTTATCAGGCTGCGGCCGCGGTCGTTATCGATTAAACCAGGCAAAATGGCGTTACACCGAATGTTCCACGGTCCTACTTCGCGTGCTGTATTGACGCTCAGCGCGATCAGTCCGGCCTTGCTTGCAACATATGCTCCGCGATTGGGCAGCCCAGTGCGCGCAGAACTCGTCGATATGTTGATGATACAACCCGATCGCTGCTGTTTCATACTCGGTATGGCGCGCTTCATGGCGAGGAATGCGCCAGTAAGGTTCACGTCAACACATTGCCGCCATTCCGCTTCGTCCGTTTCCTCAACTGGTGCTCGCGGGCCGCCTATGCCTGCGTTGTTGACCAATACATCTATGCCGCCCCATTCCTCATATAATCTGCCAAATAGTCGATCTAAATCACCAGCATTCGACACATCGGCGTAGCACGCGGTCACACCTCTATGATTGGTGCGCATGGCATCCAGCGATGCTTTATCGACATCGCAAATAGCAACCTTGGCTCCGGTGGTAACGTAAGCCAAGGCAATCGCCTGCCCAATGCCAGCACCGCCCGCCGTTACCAGAACGCGATCCGCGGTCACGCGAGTTTTTCACTGTCAGAGGGCTGTTCCGCCGCAATCGAGGAACTACGGGCCAATTTGCCGAGGAAAACGTCGACCATTCGACGCCCCTCGCTGCGATAGATCGCATCAAGAACCATCAACGCCTCTACGCCTGCTTCCCCTGGAACGGCCGGCTCTTTGCCGTCCCTGACTGTTCGGGCAAAATTGTCGATTTGTTCGGCAAAATGAAGCGGCGCTGCGCCGCCAGCTACTGCGACCTGTTTCATACCATCTTTGGTATTCAGGAAAAGCTTGTTGGCGTAATGGTAGATACGCACCGCTCCGCAGTCGCCATAAACGTCGATAAATCCGGGTTGATCCTGCCAGCGGCCTGGTGCGACATATCCGGTCAAGTCCCATCCGCTGCCCCAGCTGAACATGCCTTCGACGGGTAATGTCGTTGCAAAAGTCCCGTCATCATACGTCAAGGAGCCGATAGCGCCGTTGGCAAAATGAAGAATAGCAAACTCCGGCAACAACGGCGAATCCGTGCGGTTGCCTTGCCCCAATACGGAAACGATAGGCTCACCAATCAACCACGGCATAATGTCTAACAAATGGACCCCATGGTCTACCAAACCCATGCCGGTCCCGCCCGGCTCGCCAGCAGGATAGTGGATTGGCGACAATGGCTTCTGCCCATCAGCTCCGGAGCCGCCAACATAACGCTCTGAAATGCTGCGGACCCGCCCGATCGCGCCCGCTGCAATAAGCTGTCGAGCAGCAACAATCGCGGGTAGATAGCGATAGGAGGCGCCATAGCAAAGTGGCACTGACGCCGCGCTGCACAAATCGACCAATGACTGGGCATCTTGCAGGTTTGACGATAGTGGTTTCTCGCACAAGATCGCAACACGAGCTTTCGCACATGCCGATGCAACTTCGAGATGCAGGGATGCCGGTGTGAGCACGCACGCAATGTCGAGCGCCTCAGTCCTAAGCATCTCTTCATAAGATGCATAGGCCGTGAAACCGTATTCCAAACCGAGTTCACGGAGCGGAGTGTCGGCAATATCAGCGGCGGCTACAACTTCAATTTCACCTGCGGAACGATAGGCATCCAGGTGAATTTTGCCAACACCTCCAACACCAACAATTCCAACACGCATTTTATTTTTCATAAATCTTGTTATCTCTTAAATGCGGAATCTCAGTAGTTCAGACTTAATCGTACCCCATAACGCTCTGGCCGGACAATAGCCTGAATACCGGCTAGAAAGTTATTGACCTCGAATGCGAAAACGCTTTTCGAAGCGCCAAGATTTTCAGCAAAGGCCACCACTGACACACGATTTCCGCGAAATCCGGCACGAAGATTGATGTAGTCGATATCGTTGACGAAATAGCCAGCATCAAACCGGCGCTGCGTTGTCTGAAAAAATCCGGAGGCGTAGTTGATCTCGACTCGGCCGAAGACTTGTGCTTGATCGCTGACATCTACGCCATATTCGGCCGATGAGCTCAAATTCCATTTTGAGGAATTCGGCAAACGGTTGCCCGACGCATCGAAAACATCGCCGTTTTCGTCGACCGCAGTCGTGAAATCTTTGAACTTGCCGTCTGCGTAGCCAATCGCCCACCCGAGGTTAAAGTTGGGTAGCAATTCGGCGCTGCCTTCAAACTCCACCCCGTTTATCCGCGCGGTCGCTGCATTCTGCGTAAAGTTTCGTGCAACTAAGTCCGCGCCGCGAAAGAGTGCGTTCACTTGAATGTCGGACCAGTCCATGCGGTAGACTGAGGCAGCGACCCGGATCTTGCGATCAGTACTTGCAGCCTTAACGCCCGCTTCATAGCTCCATGCCGACTCCTTGCCATAGCTTGCCGGGCTACCCGGCACAAATTGCGCGCCTGGATTGAACCCGCCCGCTTTATATCCGCGGGACACGGTTGCATAGGCCGTGAAGTTATCGCTTGGCTCGTAGCGAATTGATAAGCGCGGCGTGAAATCGCTAAATGTCTGCGATTGCTGAAGGTCGATGCCAGCCGGCAATCCTGTTCCAAATGCCTGCGATTCATCAATGTAGCGGCTTTTTAGCCGATCTCGCGTGTAGCGCGCAGACGCAGAAACCGTAACATTGCGATCAGGGGATCGCCAATCGGTCGAACCAAATGCAGCCACGGTCGATACACGCAGCTGCGTTGTCAAGTCTGTGATCCGAAATGGCGCTAGGAACGTCGGTAAACCAATGAGGGTGAAAATATCCTCACGGAACGTGGTCACCGCGTTTGTGTCGATTTCGTCCCGATTATACGCCCCACCAATCATCCAGTTGAATGAAGAATCGCTGCTGTTGTCTGACTGCAGCCGTGCCTCAATGCTGTATAATTCGCTCTTTCCGTCCGCAACAAACGTCACAGCATTTAAACGCGTCCGATCAAAATCACCTTGCGAGTCCTCATTAATCTTTTGAGCGCCGCCCAGAATGACTGCGGTAACTCCGCCAAGATCAACCTGCGCATTGAGCAGTCCGGTGACATAGTCACGCTCATTCGTCTGAGGCGCATCGGTATCTATGTTGCGGCGGTTAGCTGGAAAGAAGCCTAGCCCGGCTGGGTCCAAGCCCTCGGTAAGTCCCACGGTGAAAATCACCGGATTAGTGACTACGCCCGTCGATACGCTGCGGATAATGCCCTGCTTGTCGGAACCCTTCAGCACGGTTGCATCAATGGTCACATCACCGCTGGTAAAGCGAAGTGCAACCCGCCCAGATAAACGATCAAGATCGTCTGTGTTTTCGGCCGGGCCGACGTCGCGAATATATCCGCCATCATGCCGATAGCTAATGCTCGCGCGGGCCAGCAGCGTATTGTCGATGAGCGGAAGGTTGACATAGCCTTGAGCGAGATAGCTTGAGAAGCTCGATGCCTCGATGTCGCCTCCAAAAGCCACGCTGTTTATCGGCTTGGCAAGAACAACATTGACTGCGCCGGCAATCGTGTTGCGGCCAAACAGCGTGCCTTGAGGGCCGCGCAGAACCTCGATGCGCTCGACATCATATACGTCGAGATCGAACCCTTGCTGACCAGAGCTGGACACCCCGAATCCGTCAATATAGGCCGCGACCGATGAAGCTTGCCCTCCAATATTGCTTACGCCTCGAATGTTCAGGTCCGAGCGGCCTGGCGCGCCCCATCGAGCGCTTTGAAGCCGGGAACAAGCGCTGCATAGTCTGCCAACGTATCAACCTGTGCCCGCGTCAAATCTGCTCGGCTCAAGGCTGTGACGGACAATGGGACGTCGATGATCGCTTGTTCGCGGCGCTGCGCGGTTACGATAATTTCACCATCAGCCTTGTCTTCGGCCTCCTGCGCGCTGACGGCTGTCGGGATCAGACCGACCGAAATTGCCACAACGGATGTCGCTGCGCGTTGGATCCTCTTGATCATGTCCACTGCTCCTCCCCAGAAGAATAAATTGTTTCACGGTGAATGAATTGTCTATTGTTGAATGTCAATAGGCCTTGTATTGTGTGCAGCCACTGCGGCAGCCCGAGCTGGCAACAGCGGCAGCACAGGATATTTTTAGGGAGCAACTCGTGAATCCAGGCGCAAAGACAATCATCAGCTGTGCAGTGACCGGAGGGTCTCCATTCAACCGCAACCACCCCAACTTCCCCGTGACGCCGAAGCAAATTGCGGACGAGGCGATCGCTGCTGCAAATGCGGGCGCAGCAATTGTGCATTTACATGTTCGCAACCCGGAAACAGGTGACGGCTCACGCGACCCAAAGCTCTTTGTCGAACTTTGTGACCGCATTCGCAGCGCAAACTGCGACGTGCTTATCAATCTCACGGGCGGGACCGGGGCATTTTTCATGCCGGATGAAGATAATGAGGGAATGGCAGCCGCCGGAAGCGACGTTGCATCTGTCGATGAAAGAATGGAGCATTTGGAGCAATGCCGCCCTGATATCGCTTCACTGGACGTGAACACGAGCAATCAGATCGAAGGCACCACGGAATTCGTATATTTAAACACAACTCGCACGCTGCGAGCGATGGCCGAGCGCTATCGGCAGGCTGGCATCAAGCCGGAATTGGAGGTGTTTTCAGCCGGAGATATCGAATTTGGCAAGCAGCTTATTGTGGAAGGGCTGATCGATGGCCCGCCGATGTTCCAGTTTGTCCTGGGAGTGCCATGGTGCGCGCCCGCAGACACGCTTGGTATCTATTACATGCGCGCTTTGTTGCCGCACGATAGTGTGTGGGGAGCGCTAGGTATCGGCAGGCACGAGTTTCCAGTCGTGGCACAATCGCTTTTGCTGGGGGGCAACGTCCGCGTCGGACTGGAGGACAATCTCTATCTGCGCAAAGGCGTTTTCGCATCAAATGCCGACCTGGTATCCCAAGCAAGAGACATCATCGAAGCACTGGGCAACTCCGTCGCAACCACAAAGGATGCTGCCGCAATGCTGGATCTGAAAAGATAAGCATCCGTTTCTGACAGCCGTCAATCAACTTGTTGTAACCATCTCACGAAGGATGAAGATCGAGCGGTCTTGCGCAATGGCACCAAATTCTGGGCACTTATGAAGGTCGCGAACCCGCCTTTTGCCTAGACATAATTTTGGAGGTGTAGCACAGATCAATCATGCCGAATGAACATGCCGAAATTGAAGACGCCGGTCGATCTGAAATACGGAAAGGTATTCAGTCGGTTGAGATCGGGCTTCGCGTCGTCGATACACTTGTTTCGGCCACTGGCCCGCTGCCGCTGAAAGACGTTGCGAAACGCAGCGGGCTCGCGGGTAGCGCCGCGCATCGTTACCTTGTCAGCCTGATCCGGATGGGATTGGCGACCCAAACCGCCGATGGCTGCTATGATCTTGGCGGGTTTGGGTTGCGAATTGGGATTGCCGCTTTGTCGCGTCTCGACACCATTCAGGTCGGCGAGGTTTTTCTCCGCGACTTTGTCGACACCAGTGGCCTTACGGCAATGCTCAGCATTTGGGGCGAACGCGGTCCAGTGGTTGTTCGCTGGCTGCAGGGTCGAAATCCGGTTTACACGACTATCCGTATTGGCTCGATCATGCCGCTGGAAACTTCGGCGACGGGCGGAGTGTTTGCGGCATATTTGCGCGATGCTGAACTTGTAGGGCCGACCGCCGCATTGACCAAGTCCGAACGGCAGGCCTTTGACTCCCATCGCGCGATGATCCGCGAGGCAGGGCATGCTGAAGTGGCAGGCGATGTCATTCCAGGCTTGCATGCACTTGCCATGCCGGTATTCAACGGCGTTGGAGATATTGAGGCAGTCTTCACTGCGGTATCTGCCGGCCAAGGATTCTCAGCCGAGGCGCGCGCCTTATTGAACGATCTAACGGTTAGAGCATCCGCTAACCTTGGCTATGTTGAAAGAGTTTCGTAGGAACCGGGGGAAGTCAGAAAATTGTTCCTGGACAACGCCACGGACGGCAGCGAGAGGCGCTATTGTCCTCGCCAGTGGTTTTTGCCATTCTCATATATCTCACTCATGCCAGCGTTTCTAATGACTTGCTCCCCTGATTGTTGCTGACGTGCTCCCCTGAAATGTGACCGCTTTTTGGTAGAGTCTGACGCCAAGGAGTCGGACGATATGAGGCGAAGCAGATTCAACGAAGAGCAGATCATTGCGATCTTGAAGGAGCAGGAAGCTGGGATGGCTACGGCGGAGGTTTGCCGCCGTCACGGGATCAGCTCGGCGACATTCTACAAGTGGAAGTCGAAGTTCGGCGGTCTGGATGTGTCTGAGGCCCGGCGGCTGCGATCGCTCGAGGAGGAGAACAGTCGGCTGAAGAAGCTGCTGGCCGAGGCGATGCTCGACAATGCCGTGCTGAAGGATCTGGCATCAAAAAAATGGTAACGCCCGGCGCTAAGCGGGAAGCCGCCGCCCATGCCCGGGAGCATCACGGGGTGAGCGAGCGTCGGGCGTGTGCATTGGTTGGTGTGAGCCGCAGGGTGATCCGTTACGAGCCGACAAGGCCGGATGATGGGGCGCTGCGGCAAAGGTTGGGCGAGCTGGCGGCAGAGCGTCGCCGGTTCGGCTATCGCCGCTTGGGCAACCTGCTGGCGCGGGAGGGCATCACACCCAACCACAAGAAGCTGCTGCGCATCTTCCGCGAGGATGTGAGCGACGCGTGGCGCGAACACTGCGCGTGCGTCGCCGTGGCGGCCGGAAACGGACACCTCGAAGAACCCGTCCATTTTGGTAGGATACTGCTTACGCGGCGTCTGACGGCGTGATTTCACGCCCTTTGGCGGGCTTTTGGTCTGATTTCCGTTGCATTCAGGCCTTTGCAGGACCTGTTTCGTATCAGGCAGGCGCACTTTTCCCTTCATGCCAGACGAGGCGTTTGAAGTTGTAGGCGAGGTTGGCCATGCCAATCTTGATCCTTGCACGTTCGATGCCGACGGTGCGCACGAACAGGCCCATGCGGTGCTTTTGGCCTGCAAAGACATGCTCGACCGCCGAGCGCACTTTCGAGCGGGTGGCATTGGCGCGTTGATGGCGGCCATCCATCGGCTTGCCCTTGGGCTTACGGAAGTGGATCATCGATTTGAGCTTGTGATTGCGGATCGCGCGCTCATTCTTGGCCGAGCGATAGGCTGTATCAGCCCAGACTGATCGGGCGATATTCTCAGCGTCGAGGACATCCTCGAACGGCCCGCTGTCATGCCTTGCCGCATGGGTCACGGTCCATTTGCGCACGAAGCCGAAGGTCCGATCAATCCCGGGGACCGTCAGGATTTCCGTGTGTGGGCGGGCGATTGAACATTACGCCGCCATGGCTTTGATGAAGCGCTCGCCGAACAGGACGGCGAACTGGGCCTTGGCCATGGACCACTCACGAGGTGGCATCTTCCACTCTTTTTCCGATCGGTTCAAGATCAGATAAAGCAGCTTGGTTGCGGCTTCGTCGCTGGGAAAGTGGCCCCTGGCCCTGACGGCTCGCCGCAGCTTCGAGTTCAACGCGTCGATGGCGTTGGTGGTGTAGATGATCCTGCGCACTTCGGCGGGGAAGGCGAAGAACGGGATCACCTCAGTCCAGGCTCGCCGCCAGCTCTGGCTGATCGCGGGGTAACGCTGACCCCATTCGCTGGCCTCGAAGGCCGTGAGCGCTTCCTCGGCGGTCTTGGCATCAACGGCGCGGTAGATGGTCTTCAGCGCGGCCGCCAGCGGCTTGCGGTCCTTCCACGAGACGAAGTCCATGCTGTTGCGCAGCAGGTGAACGATGCATGTCTGGACGACCGTCTCGGGGAACACTGCTGTGATCGCATCGGGGAAGCCCTTGAGGCCATCGACGACGGCCAGCATAATATCTTCGACGCCGCGGTTCTTGAGCTCGTTCATGACCCGCAGCCAGAATTTGGCACCTTCATTCTGCTCGATCCACATGCCGAGCACCTCTTTACGACCATCGGCGCGAGCACCCAGGGCGATGTGGATAGCCTTATTCCGCACCAATCCCTCGTCGCGGATCTTGACGCGGATGGCGTCAAAGAACACCAGCGGGTAGGCCGGATCAAGCGGGCGGGCCTGCCAGGCGGCAACCTCTTCCAGCACGGCATCGGTCACGGTCGATATCAGGTCCGGCGACACATCAATGCCGTACAACTCGCGCAGATGGCCCGTGATCTCCCGGCTGCTCATACCCCGCGCGTACATCGAGATAATCTTGTCGTCGAAGCCCGGAAAGCGCCGCTGATATTTGGCGATCAGCTGCGGATCGAAGCTGCCAGTGCGGTCGCGCGGCACGTCGATCTCGATCTTGCCGGTGTCGGTGATAACGCTCTTGCGGCCATAGCCATTACGGTTGTTGCCGCCCTCGTCATCGCCGCGCAGATGGTGATCCATCTCCGCATTGAGCACCCGTTCGGCCAGCGCCTTCTTCAACGAATCAAGCAGGCTGCCATCACGAAGCGCCGCAGCCGCATCGCCGCCAGCCAAAAGTTGATCCAGTAACTCCGCCGGGATCGTCGGCTCTTTGCGTCGGGACATAGTGGGACTCCTTCTTACCCATTATGCCCGCCCACACACGGAAATCCTGACGGTCCCCAATCCCGGCATGATTTTTGTAGCCAAACATTGGCACCATGATCTGGGATGGCGGGGTCGCGCTCGCGTTGCCTGCTTCGCTGCGCTTTAAGCTGCCGCGCTTCATCGTCCAGCGTGCATCGATATCCTTTTGCGCCGCCTTGGCAGGCTTGTCGGGCCAAATCTCTGCCGCCGCCTTGCCTTCCTTGATCCAGGCCTTCTCTTCATCGCTCAGGTGCTGGCGCGGTGCAGCGATCACTGTCGCATCTATGATCTGCCCACCTTGCCCCAGATAACCGCCGGCCTTCAGCCGTGCATCGAACAGCGCGAACAGCTTGTCGACCGCCCTGGCCTGCACCAAATGCTCCCTGAACAGCCAGATCGTCTTGGCATCAGGGCTTGGCATACTGGGGTTCAACCCCAAAAACCGCATGAACGACAGCCGGTCCCTGATCTGAAACTCCGCCTGGTCGTCCGACAGATTATATAGCGCTTGCAGCACCAGGACCTTGAACATCAACACCGGATCATAAGGTGGCCGACCGCCCTTCGCGCCGTCCGAGCGCTTCAGCGCCTTCTCCAACCGGTATCGGAACGGCTCGAAATCAACCACCTCGGCCAGCTTCACCAGCGGATCGCCACCCTTGGTCAGCCGCGCCAGTTGCTCCTCGTAATCCCAAAATCCAGCTTGCCGCGCCATCACAACCTCCGCTCGTTCACGTCGGTAGTGAATCACTTCCGCCCACTATGCGCCAAAGGTTTTTCGAGGTGTCCTGTAGTCTTGGCCCTTCGGGTGACGATCGGGAGCGCGGTAAGATGAGCGGGATATTCTAAGGCCGCACTCTGTCCCGCGCTTCGCGCTCCTGAGGGTGCGGCGTTTTTGAGCTGACCCGCAGGCACTCTCGCTTCTCTCCTTGCCGGTCGGGCGACGGGCGCGCTTTCGCAGGGACTGGCGGCGCTGCCCCTTTGAGACAACAGCCTTGTTCCCGCTTCGCTGCCGCCACACTGCCCGTCTGCGTCGCGCCATGCGAGGGTGCCGTTTCCTGTGCCGCGTTGCGGCTGAGGGGAGGCTGGTCGCCGCCATTTCCTGACTGGCGGGAACGCCAAGGGCTTTGCCCTCTCGTTTCCCGAAGCAGAATAGTTACCCCCGTGTGGCGGGCTTTGCCCGCTGGCCCGCGCTAGGGCGTCGATTCAGATAGTCGCTCCCCCTCCCATCCTCGCCGGAAGGCAGGCCGCATGTCGCAAGTCGAATGCGGCTTTCAGCCCAAGAGGAGGCAGGAAATGTGTGATTTGCAGTTGATGTATCGTGAGTGCGGGGCCGAGACCCGCGACGATTATTTGCGCGGCATTGCCAACGAGAATGGCTTGCCGATTGCCTGTGTTCGCAAGATCGCCGACCGGCTTGGCGAGCGCGAGGATTTCGGGGCGCTGATCCTGATTTGCGAAACGCGTGCCGCGCGCAGCGCCACTCATCTACATGGGCGCGGCCAATGAGCGCGACCCCTGCCAGCCAGCGCGAGCGGATAGCGCGGATTGCCCGATTGAATGATCGGGCGCGGCAGGCGATGGGACTGGCTTGCACCGCCTTTGCAACAGTCGGGTTTCGCTCGCTGCCCGATGCCGACCAGTCCCGCGTCCGCGAGCTGATCGAAACCTTCGACGCCTTCACCGAGGACAACGACCCGCACGGCGAGCGGGATTTCGGGGCGATCTACCAGCTTGCCGATGGCCGCTGGACGACCGAGCGCCCGCGATTGCGCGAGGATGAGCGCGAACGGGTATTCTGGAAGCTGGATTATTACGACCGCGATTTGCGGTTCGGCAGCGAAGACCCCGCGAATCCCGCCGTCACGCGGCGGGTTCTGACCATCATGCTGGCGCAAGAATATTGAGAGGGCAGCCATGATCAAACCCAAGACCCTGCCGAAGATCGCGCCGCCCGACCCCGACCAGATCATGATGGCGGGCGTGGCCCCCGTCAGCATGGAAGAACGGCTTGGCTGGCTGGCCAATCAGCCGATACAGCCCCGCCGCGCGCAGCGCCCGCTGGATATCGGATTCTGGAATCCGATGCGTAACCAGCTTGAGATGTTCTGACGGCCACACAACATATCGCGGCCCGTCCCTCGGGACGGGCCAAGGCCGATGCCTTTGCCATCGGCCTCCGAACGGCGCGGCGGCTTATGGCCGCCGCGCCGCTCCGCGAAATGGACAGGCAAATGATTCTGGCTTTCACCCATCGTCAGGCTATGATATACTAAAGTCTATACCAAGGAGTTTGCATCATGGGCCAGACCGCCAAGCTATTCCAGAACGGCAAGAGCCAGGCCGTGCGCCTGCCGCTCAGCTACCGCTTCGAGGGCAGTGAAGTGAATATCCGGCGCGACGAGCAGACCGGCGATGTCATCCTGTCGCGCAAGCCCGAGAGCCTTGCCCAGTTTTTCGCGTTTGCGCGAAAACTGAAGGCTGACATCCCCGGCGACTTTCTCGGGGATGACGAGCGGCGCACCGCGCCGCAGGATCGCGATCCGTTCGAGGGGCATGAAGACTCGTGACGACACGCTATCTACTCGATACCAATGCGGCCAGCGCGATCCTGCGGCAGCAGGAGCCGGTTTGTGCGCGGGCGGCATCGGTGCCGCTTTCGTCACTTGCCATATCATCGGTTACGGCGGGTGAGATGCACTATGGCTTGGCGAAGCGCCCGCAGGCGACGACGCTGGCCAGATTGGTGCATGAGTTTCTGCGCTACGCCGATATTCTGCCCTGGAGCGACGCCATCGCCCCGCACTATGGGACGCTGCGCGCCGCGTTAGAGGCCAAGGGCGTCACCATCGCGCCGCTCGATCTGATGATTGCGGCCCATGCGCTGGCTATTGATGCCACGCTTGTCAGCGCCGATCAGGCGCTTTCGATGATAGACATCCTGAAAGTGGAAGACTGGAGCATCTGACAGCATCGGCTCAGTCGCCACCAACGATGTGAATCTGCATCCAGCACATCATCCCCGACCACGTGACAGCCTCTGTCCTTGATTGACGGAAATTGGCCGCTTGCGCCGCCTTCATGCGCGCAAGCAAAAAACCGCCGTTTCACGCCTACGGTTTCCATGAATGGAGCCTCCGTTTTTTGGCTTGCGCGCAGGCGGCGCGCGGCCTGTTCATGTCCGTCAGGACATTTCGCCTGACACTTAATCAGGAGAAGTCTCGTGAAGGATATTACAGAATTTCACATCATCGGGCGCATCGGCAAAATCGACGCCGAGAAGAAAGTCACCCACATTTCAGTTGCCGCCAACTACAACCGCTTTGACGGGCACAGCTGGAAAACCGATGCGCGCTGGAACCGCCTCACCTTCTTCGGCGAATTGCGCGACAAGCTGGCCAAGGCTGACATCGGCGATCTCGTCCGCGTTACCTGGACCATCGGTCAATCGAGCTACAAGGCCGATGGCCGGACGAACTACTCGGTCGACCTGATCGCTGACAGCCTTGCGATCCTGGCCAAAGCCCGACGCAATGCGGACGACTTTGAACCCGACGAAAGGCCGAGCGAATGACAATCCGGCGGGGCGGCTTTGCCGCCCTGTGTCCCTTCTTGCCAAACGTTGACAGTAAAGTTGTCGTATGCGAATGCGAAGCAGTCGCAATTGAGATGCGATGATCATGGACGTTCTAAGGGGTGTGACTGTGCGGTGTTTTAACGCAACAATGGTAAGTGTCTTGGCGATGGTCAGCAGTACGGCTGTGGCGCAGGAAGCCCAAGATGAGGAAACCAGCGGGGACATTATCGTTACGGGAGAACGGATAAACCGTTCGTTGCTCGATACAGCCTCCAGCGTCAGTGTGCGCGATAGCGATGCCGTTGAAGGCACCGCTCAACAATCGCTCTTTGAATCGCTCTCAGGGATTCCCAATGTCGTTATTGCAGAGGGGGAAGGCCTGCCAGCCATCCGGGGGCAGCAAAGTAACTCGATAGGCAATTCATCTGCGGGAGCCTTGCAGACAGGCAGCGAGCAGCGCAGCCTGCTGGTTGTCGATGATTTTGCGCGCGTCTCGACGTTTTCAAACACGGCGTTCAACAGCCTGTTCGATGTCGATCAGATCGAAGTTTATCGTGGCCCGCAATCGACGTTGCGCGGGCGCAGCGCAATCGCAGGCGCAATCGTTGTGACCACACGCGAGCCGGAATTCACCTTTAACGGTCGCGCTCTTGCAGAGGTCACGAATGACGAGGTTTCGGGGACAGGGTATCGCGTGGCAGGTGCCGTTTCGTTGCCGCTGATTTCTGACACATTGGCCGTCCGTATTTCTGGCGAACGCAATGTTGACCGAGATCCGGTCAGCGGACTGCTTCCAGGCGATTACACCGGAACAGCCCCCTTTGATACAGCGCGGCGCATCGAGGGCACGCGCGCCAACGTAAAGCTGCGCTTTGAACCGAGCGATGGCACGCGGATCGATTTGCTTGGCAATTATGTCGATGCCATTGTGCCATTGACTCGCAGCACCGCCGCAGGACCAGCGCAAGGGGTCAGCTTCAAGGATCGCATCTTTGCATTTGGCGGCGATTTTCGCGCGCTGAATGCCGAAGCCTATTTCATCGGCGGTAAGATCAGCCAGCGCGTCGGGCCAGGCGATTTGCGGATATTGGTTGGCTATGGCAACGAGGTTATTGACACAAACACAGCGCGTAACTCGTCATTCGTTACCTTCAACCCGTCTGACGACAGCATATTATCAGCGGAAGCGTTTTACAGTTTCGAAAGCGGACGGCTTGAAGGTTTGGCGGGTGTTTCATATGCGCGTCGTGAAACACTTATCGATGCGGATGTGTTCGGCGTCGTCAACCTGCTTATTGATCAGAATTCGGAGACTTATGCGGCATATTCAGACCTCCGATACGCTATCAGCGATGCGCTTCAACTAAACTTGGGCGGGAGAGTCCTATCGGTAAGGCAAAATCGCAATTTTGCATTCGGTGCACCTATCATCGTCGATGAGCGGATTACCGACACGGCTGTCCTGCCACAGATTGGATTGCTCTATACACTGTCCCCCGAACAGCGGCTCAACATATCGCTGCGCAAGGGTTATCAAGAGGGCGGACGCGGGCCAAATCTGTCGTTGGGAACAACCTATAGCTTCGATCCCGAAACCGTATGGGCTGCCGAAGCATCCTATCGGTATCAATCGTCGGGCGGTCGCTTTGGGTTGACCGTTACCGGCTTTTACAACTGGTATCGCGATCAGCAATTTTTTGTCGATCTCGATACTGTGCCCGAAAGTGCCGAAGTCCGTAACCAGCCGCGTTCGCGCTCCTTTGGTCTTGAAATTGAGGGTCGGGCAAAGCTCGATGACCGTTTCAGCGTGACCGCTGGGATCGGTCTGCTCGATACAAGAATCATCGAGGCGGCTGGCCTGGATGTTTCAGACGGCAACAAATTCGGCTTTGCGCCACCCGTCACCCTCAATCTGGGCGTGGAATGGCAGCCCGTGGACCGGTTGACGATCAGCAGCGGCATCGCGTTCTCAGGGGGATATTTTGGCGACATTGTCAACGACCGCAATTTCAGGGGCGGCGACTACGCTCTTGTCAATGCTGGTATCGCTTATGGCTTTGGACCAGTGACCGCGCGCGTGTTTGTTCAGAATGCGTTCGATGAACTGGCCTTTATCAGCCGCACGGGTGATAACGATGCAAGGGTGACGCGTCCACGCACGGTCGGATTTTCCCTCGCTGCCAATTTTTGAGGCTTAAGACGCGGCGCGATCAACGATCCTCGCGCCGTTTCTTCGGGCGTGTCGATGCGATCAGCCAAGCACTTACCGTCAGTGCGCCGAACCAAGCGAGAAATGCGCTGACATGGCCGGAGGTGAGCAAGCCCAATGCGGGCAGGAGGACGATTGCCCATCCGGCCAGTTTTGACCTTGGCAAACGGGACGTGCGCACCAATTCGAAGACGCGCGTCCGCTTTTGATCGATGGCCGACAAATAGGCAATGCCGCCTACACTGACGGCGATTGCGAGCAGAAATGCGGTCGTCGTGCTCATTCGGCAGCCACAATCGCTGCGCCGGGTCCAAGATTCGGCAGACTAGCGAGCCTTGCCTGAGCGACATGCCCTTGCCGGCCCGCGAAGAACGCGGCCACTCCGGCAATGACCAGCACAATGTCGATCATCATCGGGATAAGCTGTTCGGCGGCAACCAGCGTTGGCCAACCAGCCCCGCCCATCGCAACGCGCAAGAGGGGCAAGGCCGCCAAGCCGCCCGACAAGCAGAATAGCAGCAGTCGACTGACATCGATCTTGGCCCTGAATGTTGCCGCGAGTGCGATGGCAACACCTGTTGCGATAACAAAACCAGCAGCGGTCCAATATACAGGATTTCCAGCGGGATAAGCTGCTAGGAACCCGAAGGCCGCACCAACAAGCCCAATCGGTATGCCATAAGCGACCACCGTTATGGTCTCGCCGAGCCAGCGCCATCCGGGTTCCTGATGTCGCCGGGCCGCCCATAACCGTAGCCCCGATAGCGTGACGTAACACGTCGCCAGCCCCAGTGCGACCCAGATGAACTTTGACAGCAGTCCGGCAAAATGACCGAAGTGCAACGGTGCAACCCAAGCGAACACAGCACTGCCGAGCGACGGGCGCGTTCCGACATCGGGTTTAATGCCGTTATATTCTCCCGTCGCAAGATTGTAGATATGATTGCTGCCCTCGATCGACGTCCCGGTTGGCCCATGGGTGATCTGCACTGCGGCGTTTGCTTTGCCCCAGTGCACAATCGAAACAAAGTCAGGCTGAGTGCCGGTGCGCGTGATTGACTGCGCCAATATGCTGTCGAGGCTTGTCATGTCAGCGGGCGCATGACTGGTGGCCTGCGGCACGCCGACCAGTGTCTCGATCATTTTCGTCTGATCTCCGCCAAACGATACCATGGCGACAATGGGCAGACCAACCGATCCTGCAAAACTGAAAAATGTGCCGGTAAAAGCAAGCAGAAAGCCGAATGGCAGGCTCCAGCTTGCCGCCAAAATGTGGCGGTCGCGCTTATTGAGCAGACGGCTCGACAAACGCGGCGCAACGAACAAGTCTCTCAGCAAGTGCCGATGCAGAATAATGCCGGATATGACCGCGAACAGCATCACAAATCCCGCCAGCCCCGTCAGGTAAAGGCCAACCGGATTTGGGGCGTGCAAGCTGATATGAAGCGTGGTGATGAATTCGCTCAACGCATTTTCACGGTCGCTGGGCAATTCCGCGCCATAGCCTTCATCTCGCGCCAGAACTTCGAGTGTTTGCGGCTTGAGCGTAAACCGAACGCCCAGATCGTCCGGGTCGCCCGCAGTATTTGTCCCGTGGGTGTGGAAGAAGACGATCAGCGAACCCGCAGCATTGGGATAAATCGCGACATCCTCGCGAAATCGCGGTTCAACACTGTTCGCCAATTCGGTTATCCGTGCATCGATTTTCTGGCTGAATGGCGCAGTGTCGCGCGATCCGCTGATCGACCAATCGCCAATCTCATGCGCGAGGACAGATACTGTTCCTGTAATCACAACAAGATACAAGAAGAGGCCGAGCAAAAACGCCCGACCACCCATGAACGGCAAGCAGGCGCTTTGATGTGTCTTTGGCGACAATGCTCATAGCGCGTCCTCCTTCAAAACTGCCGATAAACCATTGCCGCAGCGGCAAGAATAATTGCGATCATCACAATCACGCCACGAACCGGATTGCGTTCGAGCAGCGCATATAAGAAGAAGGCGGCCCAGAATGCCGGAAGCAGCAAGATTGGAAGAATCAGGTGATCCACTCCGGCTGCACCTTTGGGAAGCAGAAGGGGTGCGCAGGCCATTGTAATGATTGCCGCAACAATGGTCAGCGGCCCTGCCATGACCCAGCGCAGGATCAACTGGAAATTCCCCGATAGACTCACTTCGCACCTTCCGACCAACTTGCAAGTGCGTGATACGCAAGCTGCGAACAATTCGCAATAGCAGGATTGTGCTGATCCACTATTTTGACAAGCAGACAATCCGCATACGAGTTTGCAAACTGCCTCAAATGCACATTCATCCCGCGTTATATAGCCCCGCAAATTCCTTGTCGGCATAATATCGGAGTTTTTTGACGATCAACGGGTTCTCGCCGATGCCTTCGATCATGTCACCGGCCAGCGCGATCTTGCCTCGGTCGTTGGCTATGCCGGAAGCGGCAAGTCGGCGATGCTGGGTGTTGCGCGCGATGCATGGGAGCGTGAAGGCTATAACGTGCGGGGTGCAACTCGGTCTGGCATCGCTACCGAAAACCTTGAAGCCGGTTGCGGCATAATGTCGCGGACAATCGCGAGCTTGGAATATCAGTGGGAGCAAGGCCGCGAGTTGCTTGGCGACCGTGACGTGCTGGTCATCGACGAGGCGGGCCTGACGGGGACGCGCCAGATGGAGCGGGTGCTGTCGGCGGCGCGCGATGCGGGCGCAAAGGTCGTGCTGGTGGGCGATCCAGAGCAGTTGCAGGCCATCGAGGC
>JAAUPH010000121.1 GCA_012035435.1 Sphingopyxis sp.
TGCGCCGCGAGCACCGAGCGGCCATGCGATGGCGCCCGACAGCGCGACCGGGCGTCGAACCATTCACGGATTTCCTGAACCAGCGCGAACGGCGACTGCGTCCCGGCATGACCGCCAGCGCCAGCCGCCACCGGGATGAGGCCATCGGCGCCCTTTTCTACCGCTTTCCGGGCGAACCGATCGTTGATGACGTCATGAAGCGTGATGCCGCCCCAGCCGTGCACGGCCTGGTTGAGCTCAACCTGCGCGCCCAGCGAGGTGATGGTGATCGGCACCTTCCATTTTTCGCACGTCGCGATGTCGGCCATGAGGCGGTCGTTGGAGCGGTGGACGATCTGGTTGACGGCATAGGGTGCCGACGGGCGATCCGGATTGTCGCGGTCCCACGCCGCCAATTCTTCGGTGATGCGGTGGAGCCATTCGTCAAGCAGCGCCTGTGGCCGCGCATTGAGTGCGGGAAAGCTGCCGACGATCCCAGCCTTGCACTGCGCAATGACAAGGTCCGGCCCCGAAACGATGAACAGCGGCGAACCGATGACGGGCAGGCGCAGGCGGTCGAAAACGGCGGGCAGGGCCATGAGATATTGCTCCATGAAAGGCAGGCGTTGATCACTTCACCTTAACGTAAAGGGAAGGGGGTGCAAGCGGTGTCGGCAATTTATCGGGCTTCCACCATAATGCGAAAAAGCGCGCGAATGTTTAGAGTTGGGTAACGGTAGTCATAGTAAATGATCTACTAAGCCGTGGTGGGCTAACTGGCCTGCCCCATGATGAAGTGGTGAATGTGCGCGGACTGCTGAGATCCTTGAAGTCGGTAGGGGGTGAGGGGCCCACCGGAGCAGCGACAAGCGGCGACCATAGCGTCGTGCGCGCGGGCGATGCAGCCAAGCGGCTGGAACTGCTGGACGATTTTGAAGAGGCAGGCATTGGTTGGATCTGGGCGAGCGATGCCGAAGGACGGCTGATCTATCTGTCCGCAAATGCCGCCGACAAGCTTGGCCGAGCCGCTCGACGCGCTGTTGGCGCAGCCGCTGATCAGCTTGTTCGAAAGCGATACGCAGCATCCCGATGGACAGAGCGGCCGCCCGCTGAATTTCCAGCTCGCCGCGCGGAATCGCATTACCGATCAGGTCGTCCGCTTTGCACCTGCGGCTGAGCGCAGTGCGCTGCGGCAGACCTGGTGGTTGCTGACGGGGCTGCCTAAGCTCGATGCCAGCGGCAATTTCCTGGGCTATCGCGGCAGTGCGCGCGATGTGACGGTCGAATATGAGCGCAAGCTGGAAGACAGCCGGCTGGCCGAATATGATTCGCTGACAGGGCTCGCCAACCGGCACCGCATGAACAAAAAGCTCGACGGCCTGCTCGCCTCGTTCAAGGCGGCGCGGCGCTCTTGTGCGGTGATGATGCTCGACCTTGACCGGTTCAAGGCGGTCAACGACACGATGGGCCATCCGGCGGGCGATGCACTGCTCAAGCAAGTGGCGCAGCGGCTGACCAGCATTGTTGGCAAGCGCGGCGAAATTGGCCGGTTGGGCGGCGATGAGTTTCAGATCATCCTGCCTGACATGGACGACCGTGGCGCGCTGGGCGAGCTGGCTGCGAAAATCGTCCAACTGATATCGCAGCCCTATCCCATCGATGGCAAACAGGCGCTGATCGGGACGTCGGTGGGCGCGGCGATTGCGCCCTTTGACGGGGACACGCGTGAGGACCTGATCCGCAATTCGGATTTGGCACTGTACGCCGCCAAAAATGGCGGGCGTGGCCAATATCGTTTTTATTCGAGCGATTTGAAGGATGAAGCCGAGGACCGGGCGCAGCTGCTCGACGATCTGCGCACCGCGCTCGACAAGGGCGAACTCGATCTTTTCTATCAGCCGGTGGTCCGGATCGAAGACGACCGGGTGGTCGGGTGCGAAGCGCTGATGCGCTGGGAACATCCCGAGCGCGGTCATGTCAGCCCCGCGATCTTCATTCCCATTGCCGAAGAGACGAATTTGATTGGTCCGCTGGGCGAATGGGCGCTGCAACGGGCGTGCATGGACGCGGCCGGGTGGCCGGAGGCGGTGCGGGTCGCGGTCAATGTGTCGGCGGTGCAATTTGCCAATGCCGAGTTTGTGGACATGGTCCGCGGCGCGCTGGAGGCGAGCGGCTTGGCACCCGACCGGCTGGAACTGGAGCTGACCGAAAGCATCTTGCTGGGCGACAGCGACGCGGTCGCCGACAGTTTCAAGGCGCTGAAGGCGATTGGCGTGCGGTTGGCGCTGGACGATTTCGGCACCGGATTTTCCTCGCTGAGCTATTTGCGGTCGGCGCCGTTCGACAAGATCAAGGTCGACCGCAGTTTTGTGAATGATGCGACGCAGGCCGACGAAAATAGTGCCAAAATCATCGCCGCCATCATCGGCCTGGCCGATGCGTTGGGTATGGAAACCACGGTCGAGGGCGTCGAAGCCTTTGACCAGTTGGGCGTTATCAAGGCCAAGGGCGCTAGGTTCGTTCAAGGCTTCCTTTATTCCCGGCCCATGCCGCTGGCCGAGCTGACGGCGTGCATGGAGAGCGGCGCGCTGCGCATTGCACCAAGCGGCCCCGACAAGTTCCGCCCCGAGCGGCGCAGCGTGTTCCTGCGCATCGGCGTAGTGCACGAAGATCACCGTTATGACGCGATCCTGCGCGACCTGTCCAAGACTGGTGCCCGGATCGAAGGGTTGGTCGGCGTGCCCGAGGGGACCGACCTGGTGCTTGACCTGGGTGGCGGCCAGCTGGTGGTATGCACCGTCAGCCGGTCGAAGGACGCCGAAATCGGCGTCGAATTTGAAACCCCGCTGATCAGCGACGGCGCGGGCGGATTGTGCACGCGCTTTCGCATTTCGCCCTATGCGCTGGCGGCCGCGGCGCGGATCAGTGAAGAACGCCCAACCAAGCCGCAGTTCATCACAGTGGACATCGCGTCGCTGCGCGCGAATTAGCGCCTTACGCTTTACCCCGCGGCACCCAGGCCGAAGTAGGCGCGGCTAGCGCGGCGTCGCGGTCATTGGCCATGCGGTCGAGCCGCGCGAGCATGCCCAGACCCTCATCGCGCTGACGCAGATCATAAGCGGCGCGGGTGGACATGCCAACGAGCCGCGCCGCGTGGGTAACGGATGTGGTCGCAGCCAGGTGGCCGAGAAACTCCGCCTGTAGTGTGGGGGGGGGGGCCGTCACTGCCGAAGCAGTGCCGCCGAATTCACTGTTTTACCGGGGAATGCGCCAAAGGCCCGGCCAGCGCGTGCTGCCGGAAGAGAGAGGGAAGGATGACCGGCGCGGTTTTGCCGCATTTCGTGCCCGGACTCGACGTGTTCAAGCAGTTGATACTACACACAATACGTCGAGATTTATGCCGCCGGCCATGGTCCTGTTCCAGCTGTAGATGCGACGGAACAGAAAGTTGCATGTGGCGGACTATGCCATTGCGAACGTTCGGCGATGATACCGGGACGCCCGCGCCGATCATCTCCCCCGCCGCCCGCACCAGATGGCAAGAACGCGGGGGAAGTCCCATTCGCAGCGCTGCAGCATATGCGAACAAAGCGCGAATATGCGAACCGCTGCGTGTAGGAAAGCGATTTTTTGGCGGCGGATCGTCTGGAATGTTGGGGGGAGCTGACGGGCTGCTCTTGAGGCATGAAGCATAGCAAGAGGGCTTACAAAATTTCAGCGCATCTCGTCATCGTAGCTCCGCCTACTGGTGTCACGAGCCAGGGCCAGGTCGCATTATGATGCTCAATGACCTTGGCTGCCGGCATATGCTCGCGGTCTGCGGTTGTGTGGCCGTCTGCGGGAACCACGGTTTCAAAACCTAGCGCCAATGCGCTTCGAATAGTCGTGTCGACACAAAATTCTGTAGCAAATCCACTTATGACTAGCTTGGTCACGCCCCATTCCTTGAGAAGTGCGAGCAGATCTGTCTCCAGAAAGGCGTCGCAAGATTTTTTTGGAATGCGGACATCTTCTGGTCTCGGTTCGAGAGCCGAATAAAGGGCATGACCGGCCTGAGAAGGATGAAGTGGATCACCTTCCGGGCCACAGTGTTGAACGAAGACCACCGGATCACCACTGGCGCGGAACCTGTCAGCAAGTTCATTGAGGCGCCTTACGATCTGATTCCCATCGTAGCGAGGCGTCGCAAACAGGCCCTCTTGGACATCGACAATCAGGAGACAGCGTTTTCCCATAGGGATTGTCTACGTCCGCTTGAGGTTGATCGGCAAGCGCTTCCGAACGACAGATATGGGGTCGGTGACTGCCGTTACCTCGTCACCCCGGCCCCCGAGCCGGGGTCCCGCTGTTCAGCGAGGACACGAGGAAGCGGGACCCCGGGTCTAGCCCGGGGTGACGATGAAGGGACGGTAGTTCTTAGAAGGGACGGCAGTTCTTAATGGCACAAGTTTGCCTGTCACTTGACCAAAAACTCACCGCCAACCGCCATTTCCCTCACGTCGCGCCGTGCTTGACAGGGGGCTTGGCTTTCTCCCGCGGCTTCGGTCCGAAAATAGCCCAGCCCCGGGTCAGGCCCGGGGCGACGGGGGAGGGGTGATGCGGCCCCTTGCTCGCTGGCTCGCCGACGCGGCGGCTGGATCGCACCCGCCCACTTCCCCTTGCGCTTCTATCCCACTAAGGGCGGTCGCAACAGGTTTCAGGAGCACCCCCCATGCGCGCCGAAGCGCAGGATCATATTGACCATATTCATGCCGCGATGGCGCTGGTTCGCCGCTTCCTCGATTGGGAGCGCGCGCTGCGCCGCCTGGACGAACTCAACAATCGCGTTGAGGATCCGTCGCTGTGGAATGACCCGCGTGCCGCGCAAGAGGTGATGCGCGAGCGCCGCCGCCTCGATGAGGCCGTCGGCGCGGTGCGCGCGATTGAGCAGGAGAGCGCTGACACCGCCGAGCTCATTGAGCTCGCCGAGATGGAGGGTGACGAGGCGATGATCGACGAGGCGGTCGCGAGCCTCGCTGCGCTGGCGGTGCGCGCCGAAGAGGACAAGATCAAGGCGCTGCTCGCGGGTGAGGCCGATGGCAATGATTGCTATATCGAAGTGCACGCAGGCGCAGGCGGCACAGAAAGCCAGGATTGGGCCGAAATGCTGCTGCGTATGTACAGCGCTGGGCCGAAAAGCGGCGGCTCAAGGTCGAAATGGTGGAGTATCAGGCGGGCGATCAGGCGGGGATCAAATCCGCGACGTTGCTGTGCAAGGGCGAAAATGCCTATGGCTATGCCAAGACCGAAAGCGGCGTGCACCGGCTGGTGCGCATTTCGCCCTATGACAGTTCGGCGCGGCGGCACACCAGCTTTTCGAGTGTGTGGGTCTATCCAGTGATCGACGACAATATCGAGATTGAGATCAACGAAGGCGATCTCAAGATCGATACCTACCGCGCGAGCGGAGCGGGCGGGCAGCATGTCAACACAACCGATTCGGCGGTGCGTATCACGCATATTCCGACCGGCATCGTTGTTGCCAGCCAGAATGACCGATCGCAGCACAAGAACCGCGCCACCGCGATGGGGATGCTGAAAGCGCGGATGTATGAGGCCGAGCTGCAAAAGCGCGAGGCCGAGGCAAGCGGTGAATATCAGGCCAAGACCGAAATCGGCTGGGGCCACCAGATCCGGTCCTATGTTCTTCAGCCCTATCAGCTGGTGAAGGATTTGCGGACCGGCGTGACCTCGACCGCGCCGGGCGATGTGCTCGATGGCGCACTCGATCCCTTCATGGCCGCCGCGCTGTCGCAGAAGGTGACCGGCGAGGCGGTGGTCGTGGAGGATATCGATTGACCCGCCGCGGTGCCGCGCTGCTGCTGCCATTCCTGCTGGCGGGCTGCGACATGGCGATGTTCAGCAATGGCGACCGCGTCGATACCGCGCGCGAATTTCCACCCGCCGACCGCCCGGTTGCTCCGACGGTGTCGACCAAATGGTCGACCGAAGAAGCGCGCGACCGAGTTCGCGAGGCCGATCAGATCATGGATGCCGCCGCCGTCGCGCCGGGAATGACGGTGGCCGATATCGGGGCGGGCGATGGCTATTATACCGTCCGGCTGGCGCAGCGGGTCGGCGAGCGCGGGCGGGTGCTGGCGCAGGACATCCAGCCCAAGGTCATCGACCGACTGGCCGACCGGGTGGCACGTGAGCGGCTCGACAATGTGTCGCTGAAACTCGGCGCGGTTGACGATCCGCGCCTGCCGCCCGGCAGCTTCGACCGGGTGTTTCTGGTCCATATGTATCATGAGATTGAGGAGCCTTATGCGTTCCTGTGGCGGCTGTACCCATCGCTGCGCGCCGGCGGCGAGGTAATCGTGGTCGACAGCGACCGGCCGACGGGACAACATGGTATTCCGCTGCGACTGCTCGTCTGCGAATTTGAAACGGTCGGCTATCGCCTGGTCGCGTTCAGCGAAAAGAAGGATGTGGGCGCCTATTTTGCGCGTTTCACCCGCGCCCGCCCGCGCCCCGAACCTGAAGCCATGCGAGCCTGCAAAATGGTTGAGGCCGAGCGGTCTTAATAGGTGACGATGGTCGCGCCGGCGGGATGGCGGCAAGAAAGCCGATCAGGCCGGCAGCGGTGGCATCGACGGCCAGTTCCTCCATCGTCAAATCGGCGAGCGCCAGCCCCGATTGACAGACGAAGAATTGGACGCGCAGCTCGCGTGCTTCGCCCAGCATGGTCGCAAGGTCGGGCTGGCCGCCGCCTGCCGCGCGTTCAACGTGCTCACCATGGACTACTTTCGCGACTTCGCCGACCGGATGACGCCGGCCGCGGTGATCCCGGTGCACACGCCCGAGGAGGCGATCGCCGAGCAGGCGATCATGCGTGGCACCGGCGCGCGCGGCGCCGAGGTCGCCATCATCGATGCCGACCCAGAAAAATGGATTTCGCAGTGGGCGAAGCTGCCGGGAAAGCCGGATAACATGGCGATCATATTCAGCGCTTCGTAGAGGGAGTTGTGTTTGAAGTTGAGGGTCAACGCGGGTTCGGGTTCCTTGGACTCGGGTGCTTTGATATAACTCAACTCCAAAGGGCTGTCCGCGCTGATAGAGGACATCTTTTTTTGCATATCTGCCAAGACCTCGCGGATGGGTGCGTTTTGATAATTCAGTTCGGTCAGGGGAACGCTTTTCAGGCGGACGGTGAT
>JAAUPH010000122.1 GCA_012035435.1 Sphingopyxis sp.
CCCGCTGCTATCGCGCTCTTGAGGGGGCGGCGTTTTTAGGCTGACCCGCTGGCACTCTTGCCTCTTTCCTTGCCGGACGACCGCTGGCCCACAGGTCCGCGCGCAGGCCGTCCGGCGGCGTCTCGCCGTTGCAAGGGTGCCGCCCTTTGCTGGCGAATTGCTGGCTTGCCGGGCAATCCTGACAGGAACGCCAAGGGCTTTGCCCTCTCGTTTCCCGAAACCGGAATAGACACCCCCGTGTGGCGGGCTGTGCCCGCTGGCCCGCGCCAGGGTATCGATTCCGGTTTTCCCTCCCCCTCCCATCCTCGCCGGAAGGCAGAGCCGCATGGCCGCAGGCAAGCGGCTTTCAGCCGAAAGGATGGGAAATGACGGATTTACTGTTGCAGTATCGGGCATATGGAGCCGAGTGCCGCGAGGATTGGTTGCGCGAGCTGGCCAACGACAATGGCTTGCCGCTGGAATGTGTGCAGCGCTTGGCAGCGGAACTTGGCGAGCGTGAGGATTTCGGGCGGTTGCCTCTGCTTTGCGAACTGGGCGAAGGGGCGTTGCAATGAGTAGCGCTGTCCTCTCCCACTCCGAGCAGATCGCGCGGCTCAATGATCGGGCGCGGCAGGCGATGGGGCTGGCTTGCAGGGCCGTTGCCACCGTTGGTTTCCGGTCGCTACCGCAAGCGGATCAATCCCGCATTCGGGAACTGATTGAAACATTCGACGCCTTCACGCCCGACAACGACCCCCACAGCGAGCGCGATTTTGGCGCCATCTATCAGGCAGCAGATGGAGGCTGGAGCACCAAGCGCCACGGCCAACCCCGCGAAACCGTATTCTGGAAAATCGACTATTTTGACCGCACCCTGCAATTCGGCAGCGAAGACCCCGCCAATCCGGCGATCACGCGGCGGGTGTTAACGATCATGTTGGCGGAGGAATATTGAGCGGCAGGGGCCATGGCATTATCGCCTTGCAGGGGCGGCGACTTCAATTCATTGAAGATCGCAAAGGAAATCATCTGCGTGGCGACAACCGAACATACTGTAAATGATGCGATAGCCGAAGCGTTGCGAACAACACGCCATGGCTGGGGCGCGAAGGATGTTGTGCGTTCCGAAAATACTGCGACTTTGGCGGGAAGCAATAAACGACCGGACATTTTGATCACCGAACCGGGCGTTTCACCTGTCGTAATCGAAACGGAAATTCTTCCGGCTTTGACTGTTGAAGCAGAAGCCATTGAGCGGCTTGGTGAAACGCTGCGCGCCGACGGCAGGCGAATATTGTCTTCGATTGCGCTGCGATCCAAGGGCAAAATGCGCAAGATTTCCGGGTCCGCATTAGCGGAAGAGGTGGCGACCACCGACGAGTTTGAATTTGCACTGTTTACCGGCGAGAATCCGATTTCCGCCGTGCGCTGGCCGCAGGAAGGCTGGATAACCGGATCAATCCGCGATTTGTCTATCCTCGCCCAAGCCGCCGCTGTCCCACCAGCGGTCGTTGAAAAGGCCGCCGACCAGTTGATGACGGGCGTCCAGCAAGCCGCAGGGCAATTGGCCGGTATAGAAACCAAGAATCCCGGCGCGCTGACTCGCATCGCGAAGGCACTGTGTCAGGAAGACGGTGAGCAGACGCGCCGCATGGCGACCACCATTCTCGCCAACGCTTTCATGTTCCATGAAAACCTTGCCCATGGCCCCAGCGATCTTGGCAGTATCCGCAATCTTGCTGAACTTGAAGGCGCGGACCAGTTGACGCGCGATTTCATCCTTGCCGAATGGCGCGCCATCCTGAAGGTCAATTACTGGCCGATTTTTGACATTGCATGCAAGATTTTTGAGGTCATTCCTCCCGATCTTGCCAAGGCACTGGCGCGAACGCTGGCGCGCACCGCCGCCCAGCTTGTCGAAAACAGCCTGACCCGCAGCCACGACCTGACCGGCGCGGTTTTCCAGAAGTTGATCGTGGACCGCAAATTCCTCGCCGCCTATTACACGACGCCCGCCTCGGCAGCATTGATGATCGGGCTTGCGCTCGACAAGTCGCACGCCCCCAATGGAAAGCCTTGGTCTGATCGGTCTGGCGTCGAGAAGCTGAAAGTCGGGGACTTCGCCTGCGGCACGGGCACATTGCTTTCCACCGCATATACACGGCTTGGCCAGTATTTTGAGCTGAACGGCGGCAATTCAGAGCAATTGCATCCGGCGATGATGGCGTCCGTCCTTGTCGGTGCAGACGTTTTGCCAGCGGCGGCGCACCTTACGGCGGCGATGCTGTCCGGCGCACATCCTCAGACCGTTTATACCGACAGCCATATCATGACCGTTCCCTATGGAGCGCAGGGCAAGGGGAAAGTCGCGCTGGGTTCGCTGGACTTGCTGGCTAACGACAAGACGTTTGATGCGATTGCGGCAGTCGGGCTTGGCGCGAAAGGCGCGACCAAGAAAGACGTTTTCGTCAGTGTCGCGCATGAGAGTTTTGACCTTGTCGTCATGAACCCACCCTTCACCCGCCCGACAGGGCAGGAAGCCAACAAAGTCGGCGTTCCGAACCCGATGTTCGCGGCCTTCTCCGCCGACAAGAACGAGCAGAAGGAGATGAAGACGGCCTTTGACAAATTGCTCGCCAAACTGACTGGCGACCATTGCTATGACGGGCAGGCAGGCGAGGCGAGTGGCTTCATTGAACTGGGCCATCGCAAGCTGAAACCCGGCGGCGCATTGGGGCTCATCACGCCGCTCAGCTTGATGTCTGGTGAGGCTTGGGATGCCTCGCGAAAGAAGATCGCTCAGAATTATGACGATGTCATGCTGCTGAGCATCACCGGCAAGGTGCTGCGGGAAATGTCTTTCTCGGCAGACACCGGGATGGCCGAAGCAATGACGCTCGGTGTCAGGCGCAAGAAAGCCAGAGAAACGAACGACGCCCGCGCGACCTTTGTTGTCCTTGATGACCGCCCGACCATGCCTCTGGATGGCTATGCGGTGGCCGATGCCATTCGCGATGCGCTGGCCACTGGCACATTGAGCAAAATTGAAGACCCGCCGCTTGGCGGAAGCGCGATCATGGTGGGCAATGATGTGGTTGGCCACGCGATAGAGGCCCCGCTGCCCAGTGATGCGACATGGGATATTTGCCGCATCGCCGATCTTGCCCTTGCGCAATCGGCTTGGCGATTGACGGCCAGCGCAGAATTATGGCTTCCAGCTATGCCAGCCAAACTGTCAGGGCCATTGCCATTGAAGCGGGTGGGCGAGATGGTCGCCTTCATCGGCCCCTATCATGCCGACATCAACTGGAACGGGTCGGGCGGGGCCATTCGCGGTCCCTTCAAACTGAAGGAGACCAAGACGCCTGAAAAGGTCACTTACCCGATCCTGTGGACGCATGATGCAGATCGCGAGCGGGCGATATGCTTTGAGGCGGATAATGAAGGGATTGCCCGCCCAGGCAAAACGCCTGACGAAAAAGCGCGCATCCTAGAAAAAGTGAACTCTGTAGTCGCAACCGCTTCGCACCTGCATTTCAATCAGAATTTTCGATTCAACAGCCAGTCCACGGCAATGCAATACACAAAGCGCCGCACGATTGGCGGGCGGGCATGGATGACCCTGCGCTTTCCGGAGGCGGATATGGAGGCGGCTGTCACCTTGTGGGGCAATACGACGCTCGGGCTATTGCTCCATTGGTGGCAGGCCAACAAGCAGCAGGCAGGGCGAGGCAATATCGGCAAGACCGCGCTTGCCAACTTCGTCTGCCTTGACCCCGCGCAATTGTCCGATCAGCAACGCGCCGCGTCGGTGGTTCTGCTGGAATCAATGGGCAAGACACCGCTGCGACCGTTCAATGAAATCGACCTGGACGATGCACGCGCAGAGCTTGACCGGGCTTTTCTCGGCGGAGTTCTGGGCTTGCCAGATGCCCTCTTTACCGCCGACGGCCCGCTCGCATTGCTGCGTCGCAAGCTTGCGGCAGAACCTTCCGTTGCTGGCAGCAAAAAGAGGCCTGATCATTAATGCCCATCACAGCGATGGGCAAGAACTCACTTGCTTGGGCTTCCTGCATTCGGTTATGAGAAGTGCCAGAGGGTCACGACTATGAGCGAACCAGAACAGCTTGGATTTTTGCAGGAAGGCATGGAAGCTGCGCCCGCGCAGGTCAGCCCGCATGCCGTGCGCCTTGAACTAAACGCCTTGCTCGAAACCGCTAAAACCGCGCGCGATACGGCCCCTTGGGATTCAGACACGCACCGCAAGCACCGGACAATGTTTGCCGAGAAGTCGAAGATTCTCCCACCGGACGAAGCCGAATTCCTGCGCCGCCAATTCGTGCTGGAGTTGGACCGAATCGAGTTGCTGCTCGCTGCTTGAACCGAATATGCGCAGGAAATCGCGCGGCTGAAACTGGCGATGGCGGCCTAAGATTAAATTCAGGCCGATGAGTCAATCGCTTCGTCAATTGCATTGACCGCATACATCAGCCCCGCCTTGAGCGAGATCAGGCTCAGTGCCGATACATTCAACTCGCGCTTCGCCAGCACAAGCAGCATTGCCATCACCGCCTCGGATTCACGCGCCAGCGAAATGAGGTGCGGGCCGCTGGGGCAATGTGTTCCGGCCAGCCAGTTCTTGGCGGTTTTCTCGTTTGTCCCGGTCCACCGGGCCACGATTATCGCGGCCATATGCTTTGATCCCAATTCTTCGCGCAATGTCTTACCGACTGCTGTTGCCAGTTCGTGCGCGGTGATTGCCTTGGTCTCCTTTGGAAACTCTTTGCCCTTTTTTGGAAACATCTTTCCGATCCTCTCGTGATAGGGCGCAGAGGCGCGACTGACGTCGCAAGTCATTTTTACGGTGAACAATCTGATGGTTATCAATTGGGATCAGCCAACCGCCGGAGAACAGCCGGAACTGCCGCTTGTCAGGGCGGCTGAATATGTCCGCATGTCCACCGAGCACCAGGAACATTCGACTGATAATCAAGCGGCAGAAATCCGTCTGTATGCGATAAGACGCGGCTATGAAATTGTTCGCACCTATGCCGATGAAGGCAAGAGTGGCTTGAAACTGGACGGGCGCGATGCGCTCAAATCGCTGCTTGATGACATTGAGCATGGCCGCGCCGACTTTGAAGTCTTGCTTGTATACGACGTGAGCCGCTTCGGACGCTTCCAGGACCCCGATGAAGCGGCCCAATACGAACTGCAATGCAAACGGGCCGGGATAACTGTCCACTATGTCGCGGAGCAGTTCGAGAATGACGGAACCATCGGCTCATCGATCATCAAGACGGTCAAGCGGGCCATGGCCGGTGAATACAGCCGAGAACTTTCGGTTAAGGTCTTCGCCGGTCAGGCCAACCTGATCAGCCTAGGTTTCCGGCAAGGCGCGCGCCGGGATTCGGATTGCGGCGGATGCTGGTTGATCAATCCGGAGCCCCCAAGGGCGAGCTTTCCCGCTTGGAGCACAAGAGCATCGCAACCGACCGGATCATCCTCGTTCCTGGCCCCGAAGACGAAATAGCGATTGTGCGAGGTATCTATACCGACTTCGCCGACCATGGTCGAAGCGAGCGGGAGATCGCCGAGGCATTAAACGGGCGCGGCATCCTATCCGACCTAGGCAGGCGCTGGACGCGCGGCACGATCCACGAAATCCTGATCAACGAAAAATATGTCGGCAATAATGTGTGGGGGCGCACTTCGTTCAAGCTCAAACGCAAGCATGTCGTGAATGCACAGGCGGATTGGATCAGATCGGACGGCGCATTCGCCCCCATCGTTGATCGCGCCATATTTGACCGGGTGAACGCGATCATCGCCGCCCGGTCGAACCGCTTATCCGATGATGAAATGCTTGAGAAGTTGCGAACGATTCTGGGCCGGAATGGCGCACTGTCCGGCCTGATAATCGACGAGGCCGAGCACTGCCCGTCAAGCAGCGCGTTTCACACGCGGTTCGGCAGCCTGCTGCGTGCCTATTCGCTCGTCGGGTTCACCCCCGATCACGATTACCGATACCTCGAAATCAACCGGTCCTTGCGGCGCTTCCATCCGGTTGTACTGCAAGACGTGATGACCGGCATTCTGACGCACGGCGGAACCGTGGTCCAAAACCCGCTGACAGATTTGCTCACCATCAACCGGGAATTCACGGCGGCGGTCGTGATCGCCCGCTGCAAACCGACGGTGGCAGGTTCCCGCCGCTGGAAAATCCGACTCGACACGGCGCTCAGGCCCGACATCACCATCGCCGTCCGCATGGACAGTGAAAACCAGCACCCGCATGACTATTACATCTTGCCGCGCCTCGACATGCGCGATGCGGTCTTGCGGCTTGCCGAGCATAACGGGCTTTCGCTCGACGCCTACCGGTCCGACACGCTTGACGCATTTTATGAGCTGGCTGCCAGATCACCATTGCGCCGTGCCGCCTGATGGCTGCAACTGCAGCCATGCCTGTCGAAATGGTACCAATCGACCGGATCACCGTGGTCAACCCGCGCATTCGCAGCAAACGAGTCTTCAAGGAAATTGTCGAAAATATCGCCGAAATTGGATTGAAACGCCCGATAACCGTAACCCGCCGATCCGAGGGTGACGGCGATTATTACGACCTTGTTTGCGGACAAGGGCGGCTTGAAGCATTTCGCACACTCGGGCAGGCAAATATCCCTGCCTTTGTGGTTGCCGCCGACCCAGACGACTGCCTTGTCGCCAGTTTGGTCGAGAACTGTGCTCGCCGCCAGCATCAGGCTGTGGACCTTCTGCAAGACATTGGCGGTATGCGCCAGCGCGGCTATCCCGATGCTGACATCGCTCGCAAAACCGGGCTGTCCTATGACTATGTTCGCGCCGTTGCGCGCCTGCTGGAGCGTGGAGAGAAGCGTTTGCTGCGCGCGGTGGAGGCTGGCTATTTGCCGATCAGCGTCGCAATTCAGATAGCCGAGGCGGACGATCAAGGCGTTCAGGCCGCATTGCACGAAGCGTATGAAAACAAGCTGTTGCGCGGAAGGAGTTTGCTGGCAGCCAAACGGTTGGTTGGCCTGCTGCCGGTTTGATGGACACCGAGATAAGGTGTTTTATCGAACTGGAGGACCAGCATGGAACGAAGGAAGTTTACGCGCGAGTTCAAGCTTGAGGCGGTAAGATTGATCAAGGAACGCGG
>JAAUPH010000123.1 GCA_012035435.1 Sphingopyxis sp.
CACGTAAGATTTTAGCCGGCTGCCCGGCGTCGAGTATGTCGAGATGCCGGACGCCGACCGCTGTGCAGGCGGAGCCGGGCACCTATCTCGTGAAGGACTTCGAGACGTCGCAGCGTATTGTCGAACGCAAGCGGCAAGCTGTCGAACAGAGCGGCGCTGAAGTCGTGGCCACCAGTTGCCCTGCCTGCATGATTCAGCTCAAGCATGGATTGCGGGAGCGGGCAGAAGTGAAGCATGTGGCGCAGTTGTTGAACGAGGCCTACGAGGCAGCGGATCAGAACAAAGGAACATCTCTTTCATGAAGTTGCGAAAAGCTGATTGGTGGTTCGTCCTCTTCGCTGTCGCGGTTGTCGTGGGGGTGTCGCTGCTGCCGACGCCGGCCGAGGATGCTCGCGGCTCGGTCACACCGACGACCTGGTAGAAATGCTGCTCGCCGACTCGGACCGCCTGGCCGAGCGGGTCTTCCAGCGGAAAGAGCGTCGCGGCGGATTCAGCCGCGAGGACGCAGACCTCGCCATCGAGACGACGCGCCGCCTCATCGCGGAACTCCCATGCCGGCGAGCTGCCCCGACGCACACGACCTTGCCGTCCTCCGTGGTCATGCTGACCTCGACGCGCAGCTTGCGGCGTCGATAGAAGAGCACGCGCGACTCGGTGGTCAGCAGCAGTGGTGGCGAGTCGAAGATGATGATGCGGTCAGGGTAGCGCGTGGCCATGTCGTCGAGAAGACTCACCATCGCGTCGCTGGCCAGCAGCTCCGTGGCGCGTGGATGCGGCGTGCCGCTGGGCAGGATCGCAGTCGAATTGGTATCCGCCAAGATCAATGTCGAATGGGCAGCGGTGGTTCGCAGCCCCTTGGCCAGCGCGGTTGGAATGGTTGCTCCCGTCAGCCCCGCGCCGCCGCAATTCACGACGATACGGGTGGAGCCGTCGGACAGTTCAAAGGCCAGCGTCGAGGCGCATCCTGCCTCGGTCACTCGCGCGATCGGCGGCGGGGCGGCGTCGGTGAGAGGGTCAGCTTGCCCGACGTCAGCCGTTGATAGCCCCAGTCACGGGCTTGCTTCAGCGGGCGGGTGCGTACGCCGCTGGCATCGACGATGGCGCGCACGACGTCAGCGGTCGTCGCGCCGCTGCCCTGCCAGCAGCCCAGACCGCCATCGCCATGGGTCATTCCGAGCAACGCGGGGACAGCGCGGCTCTGCACCTCGTTCAGATAGAGCGGCGGGGCAATGTCGCGCATGGCATAAATGCGCTGGAGCATGGCGATGGCCATGATCGCGTCGAGCTGAACCTGTGGCGATCGCGATATATTGCCGCCATCTGCATAAATGACGGCCTCCAGCGCCTTGCGCAGTCCGGCCTCACCAAAGACGCGGCGCGGCTCGCCGCCGGGGAGGAGTAGCGAGGCGGCGACAACGCCGATCCACGCAATGAGCTGGGGCAGGCCGGGACGCATGCGGTCCGCGGTCTGATCAAGGTGCCGCGCGGTGCGTGCGATATGGTTGAGCACCGCCGAGCGATAGACAAGATCGCTGGACGACAGGATCAGCGGCGCATGCGCGGACCAGAACAGGATGCGCCAGCCGCAATTGTCGGGGCGCCACGCCGGTTCGCTGACCAATTCACCATGCGCCGCCAGCCAGTTGCTGACGATTTTTCGGCAATCGGGGCGCCGTCCGCGCGAGTGGCGGCAGCCGACAAATCGCGCAGCCAGGCAAAGCTGTGCAGATGATCGGCAAAGGGAGGTGCAATGTCGAGCTTCGCAAAGTCCAGCGTGGTGAGCGATTGCTTCAGCCCGCGGTGCAGGAAGTGCCCAGCGCGGATCGCGGTGCCCGCGCGCTGGTCGCCCGCGACCGGATCTTCGGGAACGCCGAGCAGCTTCAGCGGGAAACGACCCTTGAGCCGAAAATGGTGCAGCGGGGTGCGCCAGGTGAGGCGCGTCAGTTGGTTGGCGAGCCGCTCGCCCAGCGACAGACCCCGATCATTGGGCAGGCGAATCAGCCGTTTGCCGGGTTCGATGCTGTCAACGGCGTCGGCAGGACCGGCGGCATCCACTGCCTCGTCCGGGCCGGGCTTGCTGTCCATCGATCCCAGCGCCACGGGTTCAGCCTCCGCGCAAACCGGCGATGTTGCCGGCATAAGCGGACGGGCCGCCGCGGAAGGTTGCGGTACCCGCTACCAGCACATCGGCGCCCGCTGAAATGGCGAGCGGTGCCGTGGCAGTGTCGATGCCGCCATCGACCTCCAGCCGGATATCGCGGCCTGATTTGTCGATCATCTTGCGCACGGCTTCGATCTTGCGCAGCTGGCTGGTGATGAAACTCTGGCCGCCGAAGCCGGGATTGACGCTCATCACCAGCACCAAATCGATATCGTCGATCAGATAATCGAGCATCTTGGCGGGAGTCGCCGGGTTGAGCGAAATGCCCGCCATCTTGCCCAGCGCTTTGATCCGCTGCACTGTGCGGTGGATATGCGGCCCGGCTTCGGGATGGACCGTAATGATGTCGGCCCCCGCCTCGGCAAAGGCATCGAGGAAGCCATCGACCGGTGAGATCATCAGATGGACATCGAACGGCAGCGTGGAATGCGGGCGCAGTGCCTTCACCACTGCCGGGCCGATGGTGATGTTGGGGACAAAATGTCCATCCATCACATCAACATGCACCCAATCCGCGCCTGCGGCTTCGATGGCGGCAACTTCCGCGCCCAGACGCGCGAAGTCGGCGGACAGGATGGAAGGGGCAATACGGACAGGGGACGTTGACGTCAGAGACATGACCAGCCCTTAACGATGAGATGCGCGGCGGGCAAGGGCGGTGGATCGCGCTGCCGCCCATATGGTTGCAAAATACGACCGACGTGGACCTGCGTGTCAGCGATCAACAGTATCGCCGAAATGCGCCAGCGCTGCGCGCGCGATCGGTACCCCCCATTCCTGCACGAAATGGCCGCCGCCCTCGATCTCCATCGGCGGCGGACAACCGCGGATAAGCTTGTGCAGGCCCATCATCGCGGGTGGACCCAGCACCGGGTCGGCCATGCCAATCGCCATGAAGCTGGGGCCGGTCCACTCCTCGGACCAAAATTTGGCTGCAGCCTGACTGACCTCTACGCCCTCCATATGTGGTTCGACGGGGACCAGCGCCGGGAAGACTTGCGCCCCCGCCTTATATTCTGGTGCGGGATAAGGTGCGTCATAGGCCGCGACTTCGGCATCGGTGAGGTGCGGCGTCCCGCGCTTGATGAGCGCGCCGATGGGCAGATCGGGAGTTGAAAGCGCATAGTCTTTCCACGCCTTAAACCCCTCGGTCATCCCGCGCCCCAGCCCCAGGCCAGTGTTCATGACGATCAGCCGCGCCAGCCGCGCGCAAAAACCGGGATCGACCGGCAAGGTCAGGCCCAGCAGGCCGCCCCAATCCTGCACCACCAGCGTGATGTTGGTGAGGTTGAGCCGCTCGACCAGCCGCAGCAGTGCATCGCGGTGAAAGGTGAAGCTGTAATCCGACTGGTTGACCGGCTTGTCGCTGCGACCAAAGCCAAACAGGTCGGGTGCGACGACCCGCGCGCCGCTCTCCAAAAATGTTGGAATCATGCGGCGATAAAGGAACGACCAACTCGGCTCGCCATGCAGGCAGAGGAAGGTGCGGGTGGCATCGGCTGGTCCCGTATCAATCCACGCCATACGCAGTCCGATATAGCCCGGCAGATCGTCGGCATAGCTCACCGGATAGTCAAAATCGCGGATATTCGCGAACGCCGCGTCGGGCGTGCGCAATGCGGAGATGCTCATCGGGGCCGGTCCTCTTCGTTGGAAACGGCCCCGATCATGACGTTTATTTGCTGGTGGGGAAACCCCGCTTTTTGAGCAAGGCACTCACGTCCGGATCGCGCCCGCGGAAAGCCCGATAGGCCTCGATCCGGTCGGTCTCATTGCCCGTTTCCATCAGGATCGTGCGGAACCGGTCGGCGACTTTGCGGTCCCACGGCCCGCCCGCTTCCTCAAATGCTGCCCAAGTGTCAGCATCCATCGTTTCGGACCAGAGGTAGCTGTAATACCCCGCCGAATAGCTGTCAGAGCTGAATAGGTGGCCGAAGTGTGGCAGACGATGGCGCATAACGATTTCGCGCGGCATGCCGATTTCGGCCAATGTTTCCCGTTCAAAGGCATCGATGTCGGTGATCGCGCTGGTACGGTTGTGCAGTTTCATGTCGACAATTGCGCTCGACAGATATTCAACCGTGGCAAAACCCTGGTTGAATTTGTCGCTTGCCCGGATCTTGTCGACCAGCGCCTGCGGGATCGGTTTGCCAGTTTGATAGTGGAGCGCAAAACGGGATAATATTTCGGGCGTGAGGAGCCAATTTTCATGCACCTGGCTCGGATATTCGACAAAGTCGCGCGGGACGTCGCCGAGCGCTGGATATTTCACTTTGTACAGCAGGAAGTGAATGCCGTGCCCGAATTCGTGGAATAGCGTTGTGGCATCGTCAAGACTGATCAGTGTTGGCACGCCGCCAGCGCCAGCCGTGAAATTATTATTGTTCGACGCCAGCACATTGCGCTTGCCGCCCAGCTCGCGGTAGCTGCGATAGGTCGTCATCCACGCGCCTGACCGCTTCCCGTCGCGGGCAAAATTGTCGAGATAGAAGACGCCGATATTTTCGTTCGTCTTGAGATTATAGACCTCAAACGTGCGCACCTTTGGGTCGAACACCGGGATCGTGCCGGTATTTTCGCGGAAGCCCATGTCATAGAGCTGCCCGGCCATCCAGAACATGCCATCGACCAGCTTGTCGAGCTGAAGATAGGGTTTGATCTCGCTTTCATCGAGGTCATACTTCGCCTTGCGGACTTTCTCGGCATAGAAACGATAGTCCCACGGCTCGATGGTCAGTTTGGGGCCCTTGTCGGCCTTGGCCTCGGCATCGGCGACCGCCTGCATGTCGGCAACCTCTTCCTTCACCCGGCCGGCGGCGGCGGGCCAGACTTTCATCATGAGGTCCATCGCGCGATCGGGCGTCTTGGCCATGGTGTCGGCCATGCGGTAGTGGGCGTGGGTCTTGAATCCCAGCAACTCGGCGCGCGCCTGCCGCAGTTTCAATATCTCGGCGATCAGCGCATTGGTGTCATTCGCATCGCCATTGTCGCCGCGACCCACAAAGGCGCGATAGACGCGCTCGCGCAGTGCGCGGTTGGTCGCATATTGCAGCACGGGCTGCGCCGCCGAGCGCGTGTTTTTGATCGCATATTGGCCGGGTTTGCCTGCGGCGGTGGCCGCGCTGGCAAAGGAGGCGATCAGCGCGGGTTCGAGCCCGTCGAGCTCCTTCACGTCGGTGACGAACGTGTTGAGCTTTTCATCGGCCAGCAGTTTGGAGGAAAATTGCGAGAAAAGCTTTTCCAGCTCGGCGTTCGTCGCCACCAGCTTGGCGCGATCGGCTTCGGGCAAATTGGCCCCGTCGCGGATCATATCTTCATAGGCGCGCTCGACAATCCGGATTTGCTGGGCGTTGAGCCCGCTGCTGTTCCGGGCGTCATAGACCGCCTTGTAGCGTGCGACCAACTTGGGCTGCTGCATCAATTCGGTGAAGAAGGTTGAAATTCTGGGGCTCCACTCCTGATCAATTTCTTCGACCCGGGCGTTGGAAACATTGCTCGATTGGACCCCCCACATCGATGACACACGGTCCATCGTGTCGCCCGCGAGCATCATTGGGACATGCGTGTTGTCACAGGTCGGCGCGGCCGGATTGTTGATGGCCGCGTCCACCTCTGCCCTCACCTCGGCCATCGCCTGTGTGAAAGCGTCGGGAAACAGGTCGGGCTGCATCTTGTCCCACGGCGGCACGCCCTCATAGGGCCCGATCCAGGCCGCGGTGAGCGGGTTGGCGGCGGCGGGCTTGGCGGCTTCGGCAGTGCTGGCCGCGGCGGGTTCGGCGGTGGCGGTCTGGTTCATGGTCGAACATCCGGTCATCAATATGGTGGAGGCAAGAAGGGCGGTCAGCTTGGCGCGCATATGGGGTCTCTCCAATCAGGATGTGTTGCTGTTGCAACTATATTGCGGTCGACTAACCGCAAATGTCATCTTGCTGCAACCCGCTCTACCGGCATACTGTTCCAAAGTCGCGGGCGGCCATGTCGAAATGAAAATGGTCGCGGTGCGCGGCGTTGAAATCGGGCGACAGGGTGGTACCGAAAATATCGCAGGCGCCATCGCGCACCGCGCGCAGAAAGGCTTGTTCGTCGGCTTTGCCGTTCCAGCCCTCAACCAGCGTGATGCGCCGCCCGCTGGCAAGGCGGAAGGCGGAGATGTCATAGGCGTTGCCTGTGGCATGTTCGCTCATCCGGCTGCCGCCCGCAATCCGGCGGCAGTTCGTGGTGCCCATATGTTCGAAGCTGATGACCCGTTGGCCGAAGTGGCGCTCGGCGGCTGGAGCCACGAACTCGCGCTGCCACAGCAACAGGCCAGCTGCGACGGCGCAGGTGGAATTGGGTTGGTCGGGGCGCAGGCGTATGGCCGAAATGTCGAGCCGGGTGCGGTCGTTCAGGCGGCAATCGCCGGTTCCGATGGCGGGTTGGGTCGCAAAACGAACACCGCCCTCGGTCAGGATCGCGCGGCAAGCATAGGGGGTTTCTACCAGCGCGGTCAGCTTGTCAGCGGTCGCCCAGCCGATCGCATGATCAAAGCGGAACGGTGCATAAGGATTATGCTGCGGGTGGCGCTCGAGCCAGCGCCACCCGGTCACCGCGCCGCCGATGACCAGCAGGAGCAGGAGCAGGCGAGCGGCTATCCTCATCCCGCGAAGGGCGGGGCGATCAGGCCGGGGACGTCAACGCGGAAGGTGAAGAGCCCGCCCGCGTGCGGCTCGCGCTCTAGCTGTTCGGGGCTGAGGCCTTTGCGCGCGCTGGTGACAAAGGCGGTCCGACCGTCTTCACCGCCAAAGCCGATCATCGTCGGGCGGCTTACTGGCAGATCGATGGTGGCGAGCAATTCGCCGTGCGGCGACAGGCGGACGACACGCGCGCCATCGAACAGCGCCGACCACAGGCACCCCTCGGCATCGACCGCTGCGCCATCGGGGCGACCGGTGCCATGCCTGAACTGGA
>JAAUPH010000124.1 GCA_012035435.1 Sphingopyxis sp.
GTATTGAAAATCGCCCCCGCACCCGTCGTCACCGCGCAGCCCAATACGGCGGCGCGGTCGAGCGGCATGTCGGGATTGACCGCGACGCAGGCATGTTCATGGACCAGCATCACCTCGGCAAAAGCCGACAGATTGAGCATTTGGCCCACCGGCGAGCCATCGGGGCGGGTGATGCGCGGCGCAGCTCCGGCAGGCCGCCGCGTGTCGCCGCCCAGACACAGCGCCATGCGCCCGGTGACACAAATTCGCAGTGGCCGCAAAAGGCCGACAGACAGGTGACGACCGCATCGCCGACCTTCACCGTGCGCACTTCGCTCCCCACCGCCTCGACAATGCCCGCCGCTTCATGGCCGGGGATCGCGGGCAATGGGTGCGGATAGGCACCCTCGATGAAATGGAGATCGCTGTGGCACAGCCCGCACGCGGCGGTGCGGATGCGCACCTCGTGCGGGCCGGGGTCAGCGACCACCACCGTCTCGATGCTGAGCGGCTGGTTGGGGGCGATCAGGATGGCGGCTTTGGTCATAGTTGCATTGTTCCCAAACGAACGCTTCAATCACTCCATTGTCATTCCCGCGAAAGCGGGAACCCAGGGCGGCAAGCAATGCTCTATGAAGCCCTAGGTCCCCGCTTTCGCGGGGATGACCAAAGTGGCTTTACCGCGACACCCCGACATCCCCTGACGAAAAGCCGATCGTGTCCTTGGCCACCGCATGTTTCGCGAACTCGATCCGGGCAATGGCACGCGCGTGCACTTCGTCGGGACCATCGGCGAGCCGCAGCGTGCGCTGATGCGCATAGGCAGACGCCAGCCCATAATCGTCCGACACTCCGCCGCCGCCATGCGCCTGAATGGCGTCATCGATGATCTGCAGCGCCATATTGGGTGCCTGCACCTTGATCATCGCGATTTCGGCAGCCGCGCTCTTGTTTCCGACCTTGTCCATCATGTCGGCGGCCTTGAGGCAGAGCAGGCGCGTCATTTCGATGTCAATGCGCGCGCGGGCGATGCGTTGTTCCCAGATGCTGTGCTCCGCGATCGTCTTGCCAAAGGCGACGCGCGACTGGAGCCGCTTGCACATTTTCTCGAGCGCCTCTTCGGCGACACCGATCGTGCGCATACAATGGTGGATACGGCCGGGCCCAAGGCGGCCCTGCGCAATCTCAAACCCGCGTCCTTCGCCGAGCAGCATCGCATCCGCGGCATTGACGCGGACATCCTTGAGCTCAACCTCCATATGGCCGTGCGGGGCATCATCATAGCCGAACACGGGAAGGTGGCGGAGGATCTTCACGCCCGGCGTGTCCATGGGTACCAGCACCATTGATTGCTGGGCATGGCGCTTGGCCGCAAAGTCGGACTTGCCCATGACGATGGCAACCTTGCAACGCGGATCGCCCACGCCCGAGGACCACCATTTGCGGCCGTTGATCACATAGTGATCGCCGTCGCGTTCGATGCGGCATTCGATGTTCGTGGCATCGGACGAAGCGACCGCCGGTTCGGTCATCAGAAAGGCCGAACGGATTTCACCGTTCATCAGCGGCCTCAGCCATTTGTCCTTTTGCGCGCGGTGCCGTAGCGGTGGAACACCTCCATATTGCCGGTGTCCGGGGCGGAGCAGTTAAAGACCTCGCTGGCAAAGCCGATGCGGCCCATTTCCTCGGCGCACAGCGCATATTCGAGGTTGGTGAGGCCGGGGCCCTCGAATTCAAATGTATCTTCGACATGATGATGGCCACCATTGCGCGGGGGCATGAACAGGTTCCAGATGCCTGCGGCCTTTGCTTCGGCCTTCAGATCCTCGACCACCTGGATGACTTTCCAGCGTTCGCCAGCTGCATCCTGTTCCTTATAGGTCGCCATCGCCGGGCGCACCTTGCGGGCGATAAAGTCGCGCACACGGTCGCGCCAAAAGACCTGCCGGTCGGTGAGATCGAATTCCATCGAAGCTTCCTTCCCTTTACGTTCACGTAAACCTTTGAACCGAAGCGGCGCGCTTGCCAAGGGGCGACGGCCAGATTTTATTTGCTGTCAGTCGCGATGTGCGGCGGCCAGCGCGGCAACGCGCGCGACATGATCCGCGCGGTGATCGGGAAACGCGCCACAAAACCGATCGACGCGGCCGAGAATGCGATGAGCAATGCGAGATAATATAGCGCGAAATTATCGAGCACCTGTGCATCGACCTGACCGGGTTTGGCCTGAGACGGGATCCCGGCCACGCTGATGATGATCCCGGTCAGGAACAGACCAAAGCCGGTCGCGCATTTCTGCGTGAAGAAATAGGCGGAGAAGAAAATACCTTCGGATCGTTCGCCGGTTTCGGCCTGCGAGGCTTCGACGACATCGGCGGCCATCGATAGGCCCAGCATCATCGACGCCACGGCCAGACCATTGGAAATGGCGACCATGGTGAACAGCGTGGGGATCAGCGCCGCACTGCCCAGCGGCGGAAAAAGACCTGCGATGCGCAGACCATAAGGCAGCACGGCAACGATGAGCGAGATGATGCCCGTCACCACGGCGCCGGTGCGCTTTTCAATCCGGCCTTGCAAAGCGCCGATCAGCAAAAAGGCGCCGACCACCCCGACAAACAGGCTGGCCGAGTAAGCGAGGAATCCCGTTTGCGGCATTTCCCAATAGAGAAGCAGGAGATAGGAGGTCGCCGAAAAGGCGACGCCCTGCGTGATATAGGCGAAGAGCGAGCTGCCAAGCAGAATCAGGAAAGCGCGATTGGCAAGCGTCGCGCGAATTTTGCGCAGCGTCGGGCCGAGCGGCAAATGCGTCGGCGGGCTGGCATCCGGTCGGGCAATGCGCCGATGCGTGGTGAGAGCGGACACGGTGGTGGCCACTATCATGAAGGCCGCGCCCACCCACCCATAAAGCTCATATCCTTCGACATTAAGCAGCCCGACAGGGTAAGTCGGCGACGGCACGAGCAGCACGGCATAAGCAAGGGTCAGCAAGACCAGCCCGCCGCCCCAGCCCATCACAAAACGCCAACGCGTGATTGACGTGCGTTCGTCATAATCGCTCGAAAGCTGCGGCACGACCGACAACGCAGGAATTTCATAGCAAGAGACCGCCGCGCGCAGCAGAAAGGCGAACAGCAACAGATATAATAACAGCGCTTGTTCAGCGAGCGCCGGGGGATGCCACAGCATGATCCAGGCCAGTGCCATCGGCAGGATCGCGGCATACATCCAGGGGTGCCGCTTGCCCCAGCGTGTGTGCGTCTTGTCGCTCCAATAGCCGACCAGCGGGTCGATCATCGCATCGAGCAGCAAGGCGAGCAGCAGGATGAGGCCGACCGCGCTGGCCTCCAGCCCCAACACCTGATTGTAAAAGATCATCAGGAAAACGGAAAAGCCGTTGTCCTTCACCCCATAAGCCACCGATCCGAACCCGTTGCCCAGCTTGATGCGGAGGGGCAGGCGTTCGGTTGGGGGCAGGCTCATTGCGGTGCCGGTTCCATCGCGACCAACGCTTCGAACATCGAAGGCGTGTTGGGATCCCAGGCGTGGCGCGGGCCGGTCGTGATGCCGCCATCGACGAGCATGTGCGTGCCGGTGATAAAGGCCGCATCGCTGCTGGCGAGGAAGGCAACCATATTCGCAATATCATCGGGCTGGCCGCCGCGCGCGATCGGCTGGGCATGCTGTGATATTTCGGCAACGACGGCGCGCACCGCGTCATGATTTTCCTCGGCAATGCCAAGGCCCGCGCCAAAGATATTGGTGTTGATGAAGCCGGGGCAGATGGCGTTCACGCGGATGCCATATTGCGCCAGATCGGTAGCGGCGAGCTTGCTGAGATGCAGCACGCCAGCCTTCGCGACGGCATAGGCGGTCGGCGAATAGCCCGCACCCATGCCGGCGATGCTGGCCGTGTTGATGATGCTAGCGCCGTCCCTGCCCTTCATATGCGGCGCGGCATAACGGATGCCCATCGCGACCGACCGCAGGATGAGGTCCATGGTGCGGTCCCAGCCATCGGCCTCTATCTCGTCGATGGGGGCGCGGTCACCTACCGCTGCGGCATTGTTGAAGACAATGTCGATGCCGCCGGTTTCGGCCGCCGCACGGTCCATCAGCGCCTTTATGTCGGGGACATGGGTGACGTCGCAGCGCTGGAATCGGACATCACCGTTGGAGGCGGCGGCGACCGCAGCCCCGCCCGTCCCATCGATGTCGGCAGCAAAGACGACTGCGCCTTCACCGGCGAGTTTCAGCACACTGGCCCGCCCGATGCCCGAGGCGGCACCGGTGATGACCGCCGTTTTCCCGGCGAATCGCATCGCTTTCCTCTCCCATTTTTCTTCTCTCAGCTTAGGCATGCGGCCCCGCGCGTCAACGGGCGCAGCAATGACGCTACGGCGATATGGGCGCGCCTCATGCGCCGTCAGTTGACGCTTGCGTAAAGTGGCCAAGTCGCTTTACGTTCACGTCAATCAATAAGGAGTTTTGCCGTGAGCGATCTGGAGAATTTCCGCAGCGAAGTGCGCAGCTGGCTGGAGGCGAATTGCCCCGCAGAAATGCGCCTGCCCGTCAAGGACGAGGATGACGTCTGCTGGGGCGGGCGCAAATGGGTGTTCAAAAATGATGCCCAGCGCCAGTGGCTCGAGGCGTGCGTGGCGAAAGGCTATACGGTGCCCGATTGGCCGAAGGCCTATGGCGGCGCGGGCCTTACGCCCGAAGAAACCAAAGTGTTGCGGCAGGAGATGAAGCGGATCAAGGCGCGCTCGCCGCTCGACAGCTTTGGTATCTGGATGCTCGGCCCCGCGCTGCTGCAGTTCGGTACCGAAGAGCAGAAGGTTTATTACCTGAACCAGATCGCGCGCGGTGAAATTCGTTGGTGCCAGGGCTATTCCGAACCGGGTTCGGGCAGCGACCTGGTGTCCTTGCAGACCTTTGGCGAGGATGCGGGCGACCATTGGGTCGTCAACGGCAGCAAAATCTGGACCAGCTATGCCGACAAGGCCGACTGGATTTTCTGTCTCGTCCGCACCGACAAGGCGAATAAATATCAGGGCATCACCTTCATGCTGTTCGACATGGAGAGCGCAGGCGTCACCACCAAACCGATCCTGCTGATTTCGGGCAATTCGCCCTTTTGCGAGACGTTCTTCGACGATGTGAAGGTGCCCAAGACGCAATTTATTGGCGAGGTGAACCGCGGCTGGGATGTTGCCAAATATCTGCTGGGCCACGAACGCGAGATGATTTCGGCGGGCGGCGCAGGCGGCGATATGGTCAGCGTTGGCGGGCATTTCGCCAAGTCGCTGGGCCTTAATGCCGCGGGCGAACTCGACGATCCGATCCTGCGCGCCGAAATGGCGGCGTTCGATGTCGAGGTGTTCGCCTATCGTGCCATGGGCGAACGCTTCATGGACATGTGGAAAACCGGCCGCGCGCATCCGGCGTCGTCGAACATGATGAAATATGTCGGCACCGAGCTTAACAAACGCCGCCACGAGCTGGTGATGGCAGGCGGGGGATCGACCGCACTCGAATGGGAAAGCACAGAGACGAACGGCGGCGCGCGCCCGCGCAGCTGGCTGCGCACCAAGGCCAATTCGATCGAAGGCGGGACGAGCGAAGTGATGCTGAACGTGATTGCCAAGCGGATACTGGATTTGCCGGGGGCGTAATTGGTGGTCGTCATCCCCGCGAAGGCGGGGATCCATCTCCAGACAGTGCGTCATGGGCGAAATCGGGAGATGGATTCCCGCCTTCGCGGGAATGACGAAGTTTAGAAACAGGATTTTGGTCGATGCCACTCTATCATAATGACGATCAGGTGATGCTCAAGGACAGCGTTGCGCCCTTCATCGCCGACAATGCGCCGGTCGCGCATCTGCGTGGGCTGCGCGACACCCGCGATGAAACCGGTTTTCGCGCGAACTGTGGGCGAGTTTCACCGAAATGGGCCTGCCCGGCATCCTCGTCCCCGAAGCGCATGGGGGCCTTGGCATGGGCCATGCCGAAGCAGGGATTGTGCTCGAGGAAATTGGCCGCAATCTGACGCCCTCGCCCTTCCTGTCGACCAGCGTTGGCGCCGTCGCCGCGCTAGCAAAGCTGGGGGCACACAGGCGCAGCGCTGGTTGCCCGCGATTGCGGCGGGCGAGGCGATTGCTGCGCTAGCGATCGACGAAGGCGCCAAACATCGGCCCGAACGGATCGCGACCACGGCGACGCGCAGCGGCAACGGGTTCAGGCTCGACGGCAAGAAGAGCTTTGTCGTGCACGGTCATGTGGCCGATGTGCTGCTCGTCGCGGCGCAAAGCGACGATGGTGTGACTTTGTTTGCGGTGCCCAAGGACAGCGCCGGCATGACCGCCGACCCGCGCCGTCTGGTGGATGCGAGCCTCGCCAGCCATGTCGCGCTCGATGGCGTGATGGTCGATGCCGACGCCGTCGTCGGCGAAGTGGGTCTGGGTCAGGCAGTGCTTGACGCCCTGCTGGCTGCGACTCGCGTGGGCGCATCGGCAGAGCTGATCGGCGTGGGCCAGGGCGCGATGGACATGACCGTCGATTACCTCAAGGCGCGCAAACAGTTCGGCAAGCTGATCGGTGAATTCCAGGCGCTCCAGCACCGCGCCGCGCATCTTTATGGCGAAATGGAAGTGGCGCGGGCGACCGTTATGAAGGCGCAGCAATTGCTGGACGAAGACAATGCCGGCGCGCCACTGATGGTATCGGTCGCCAAGGCCAAAGCCTCGCGCGTCTGCAACCTTGCAGTGCGCGAAGGGGTGCAGATGCACGGCGGGATCGGCATGACCGATGAATATGACATCGGCCTCTACATGAAGCGCGACCGGGCGCTCGCCGAGTTCATGGGCGATGCCCATTATCATATCGACCGGGTGGCGCGGTTGAATGGATATTGACGCGATTTTGGACCGACCATGGTGCCGGGATAATTAGGGACAGTCCCCAAGGCTGCGGGCAATAAATGGGGACAGTCCCCATTTTTATGCGCCCGAAACATGAACCAGAAAAAATGGGGACTGGTCCCCATTTATGAGAGGCGAACGCAATGGACAATCCAAAAACTCCTTTTGGCCATTCA
>JAAUPH010000125.1 GCA_012035435.1 Sphingopyxis sp.
CAATTGGCGCGCTGCGCTCATGCGAAGGCGCGCGCAGGCAGCATCGGCCTGCGCCAGTCGCTCTGCTGCTCGCGTCGCCGCACATAAGTCGCGAGCCCGATCTGGAGCGCGATCATCATATAGATATAAGGCTGGAACGCGATGCCAACGAACAGCGATCCGACGAGATAGATGACATGGCCGTGCTGAAGCGCGGTGGCCATGGGCGCGATCCATTGTTCCTCGGCCCGGCGGGTTTTGGCATAGTGCCGCCGCAAGCGCTCCATGCCGATCAGCCCGCTGATGTGGAGCGCGAGGAAGAGCGCGAGGCCGGGATAGCCCTGCTCCCCCAACATTTCGAAATAGCTGCTATGGTAGGCGCGCGATTTCTCTTCATAGGTCGTGGGACCATCGCCCGCATCCGTCGCGGCCTTTTCCACGCGCACTTCATTCTGGCGATAGGCTTCAAACCCCCCGCCAAAGGGATGATCCTTGGCAAACTCCCACGTCCACGCCCACACTGCAACGCGGGTCGAGGCCGACTGGTCGGCACGGTGGTCGCGGATCGTCTCCATCCGGTTGGTATAGCTTTCTGGCAGGAAAGGGATTGCGACGAGCGCCAGCGTCGCCGCCGCGCCAATGTACAAAATCCGGTGCCGCACCGCGCGCAGCGACAGGATGGCGAGCACTGCGATGCAGACCAGCCCCGTCCGCGCCTGTGTGCCCACCGGCAGCAACAGGCAGGCGAAGACTAGCGCAAAGCAAAAGAGCGACACGCGCCAATCGGGCGGAAAAATCGTCCCATGCCGCCGATACCACAGGATCAGCGGGATGATCGAAATGGCCACGGTCGACATGGTGCTGCCTTCATACAGGCCGTAATTTTCATCGAGAAGCAGTTGGAGCGAACCATAGCCGCCGCCGCCTGCCGCGGTCTTGATACCCCCGGCGATGGCAATCGACGCTGCCGACAGCAGCATGATCAGCGCCAGCGCCTCGATGCGCAGCTTCGTGCGCAGCGCCAGCGGCAGGAAGATGGCCCACACGAGCGCCTTCCACACCCAGGCCCATTTGTCCTGCGCCTCGACCGGGAAATCGGCGGACATGGTCGTCAGTCCGCAATAGCCAAGCAGCGCGACCAGCAATATCTGCCGCCCCGAAAAGCGCGAATCCCGCTTGTCGTCGAACAACAGCCAGCCGACGATCGCGAGCAGAAAGACGATCAGCGACACCGGAATGCTGTTGAGCAGATAATAAGACAGCTTCTGCGGCGCGACGATGTCGATGTAGCAAAAACACAGCACGAACAGGAACGGTTTGCGAAAGCCGGTCCCGATAAAGGCGAGCAGAAACGCGATGAGGACCAGGTCACGCATCGCTGAGCTCATCCTGCTGATGCTGCCACCGCTCGCGCGCGCTCACTTCTTCGTCCAGATCATCGCGCGCCAACAGCCGCCAGAGCGCGAGCGCAATCAGGCCGTGGGTCAGCGCAATGGAGAAATTGTCGATCATGCGCCGGTCCCTAGCGCATCGCGGTTGACGGCGCGTTAAGCGTTATGTGCCATTCCTGCGGCCCATGACCCGCATTCTGCACATTCTTGACCACAGCCTGCCCGCGCACAGCGGCTATACGTTTCGCACCCGCGCGCTGATGAAAGCGCAGCAGGCGAAGGGATGGGACGTCGCGGGCGTCACCGGCGTCCGCCATCCGCTGCCGGGGCCTGATCATGAAGTGGTCGAGGGGCTGGATTTCTATCGCACGCCCGCAATTGGTGCTGCGCCCAGCCCCTTGCGCGAGTGGCGCGAAATCGGCGCTCTGGCGGAGCGGATCGACGCGCTCGTCGATACATGGCAGCCTGACCTGCTCCATGCCCATTCGCCGGTGATGGACGCGCTCGCGGCGCTGCGCGTGGCGAAGCGGCGCAGGTTGCCGCTGATTTATGAAATCCGCGCCTTTTGGGAGGACGCCGCTGTTGGCAACGGCACCGGGACGGAGAACAGCGCACGCTATTTCCTGACGCGCCAGCTTGAAACGCACGCCGTACGCAATGCCGATGCGGTTGCCGTCATCTGCGAAGGATTGCGCGCCGATCTGGTTGCGCGCGGCATCGATCCCGCCAAGATCATCGTCTCCCCCAACGGCGTAGATCTTGAATTGTTCGGCGATCCGCCCCCGCGCGACGATGCCCTCGCGGCAGAGCTTGGCCTCTCTGGCGCAACGGTGATCGGCTTTATCGGCAGCTTCTATGATTATGAGGGGATCGACGACCTGATTGCCGCCATGCCGTCACTGGTTGCGCGGGTGCCTGATGCGCACCTGTTGCTGGTCGGCGGTGGCCCGATGGCCGATACTTTGGCAGCGCAGGCTGCGGCCTCGCCCGCTGCCGCCCGCATGCGCTTTGTCGGCCGGGTGCCGCATGATCAGGTTGAGCGTTATTATTCCATCACCGATATTCTCGCCTATCCGCGCAAGGCGATGCGGCTGACCGAACTGGTCACGCCATTGAAGCCGCTGGAGGCGATGGCGCAGGGCAAGCTGGTCGCGGCGTCGGACGTCGGAGGGCACCGCGAACTGATCCAAGATGGGACAACGGGCACGTTGTTCGCGCCGGATGATCCCGCTAGGATCGCCGACGCGTTGGCGGATCTGCTGCAAAATAAGGCAGTATGGCCTGCCCGGCGCGAAGCGGCCCGCGACTATGTCGAAACACATCGTAACTGGTCGTCAAACATTTTGCGGTACGAACCGGTTTACCACAATTTGCTTGCTGTTCGTCGGCGAACACGGGCGGCTTGAACAGGAAAGGCCGGATTGCTGCCGCAAATGGGCGGGCAATCATGGATGAAGAGATGGACGCAGCAATTGGCACTGATCGGCAGGGTGACGGCGCGCGCCGCGTGCTCGCCAGCTTGCGTCCAGCTTTTCCTGCGGCCGCAGCCGCTGTTGGTGTTGCCCTGCTCGCGGCGTTTCTCATCCCGATGTCATGGGTGTCGGTCATCTGCTGGCAGCTGTATCTCGACAAGATCCACCCGGTTTTTGCTGAGCCGCTGGGCAATGCGACGCGGTTGGCGCTTGGCCTTGGCTTTGGCATTTTGGCGATGTTGGTCGCAACGCTGATCGCGCTGCTCCTCGCGACGCCCGAAGCCCGTGCGCTGTGGTCAAAGCGCAAACGCGCTGACGCTGCAATGTGGGACGAATTTGCCCCGACTGCAACACCCAGCTTCGCACGGCGTCGCCGCGCTGACGAACATCCCGATGCACCGCCAGTGACGCCGATCAACGCGCTGCGCGATTTGCCGCCAGAGGGGCTGGTGCCGACTGGCACGGTGCGCGGCGAGCCGCTTGATCTGGCGGATCCGGTCGTTGACGATGTGCCGATGGTGACGGAAGCAGGCGCCGAAGCGGTCCATGTGGCCGAGGTTGAACCAGTCATGGCCGCGGCGCTTCCCGATCCCGATGATATGAGCCTGGGCGCGATGGTGGCGCGGTTTGAGGCAGGGTTGGAAAGGCGGCGCAGCGGCGCGGCAGTCCATCCGGCGTCGCCCGCCAACGAAGATGATTTGCCCCACCTCGACCTCGCACTGGAAGCAGCGCTGAGCACGCTCCAGCGGATGAACAAATCGGCGGTGGGGTAACCGCTCAATCCTCCACCGTTAGCAGTTCGATGCGCCAGTCACCGGGCTGGCCGTCATCAGGGCGAACAGCTGCATCGGCGACAAAGCTTCCCTGCAACGTCCACTCGCGCTGTTCCAGCAGTACGGCAGTTGCCACCGCATCGGCGTCCGATCCCGGCCTGACATCAAACCAGTGGCGCGCGCCAACAAAGCTGGCGCTCGCCCATGGCCGCCAGCCATGCGCAACAATGCGTGCCGAGGGCGGTAAAAGCTCCGTCAAGTGGTTGCGCAGCATATCATGCGCGACGCTGTCCGCAGTCCGCGCAAATTCCCCGACCCGCATCAGCATGACGATGTCTCCCGCATTTCCAGTTTCCATTTGTTCATGAAATGTTCTACATTTTTCACCACGCGCGGTCCCGGTTGGCGGCCGTTTCGCAAATCGCCGATCAGCCGTGGATCGCGCACCGCCAGCCGCCCGAATAAGGTCGGCGGCATTCCGCTTTCCTTGAGGAAACGGTCGACGCGGTAGAGCAGGGGGCTGGTCATGGGACATCCTTTCCGGGCGAATCGATAGCGATAGGAAACTTCCTGTTGATCGGTAATTTCCTACTTGTCTAGGATTAATCCTATTGTTACATAGGTTGCAGAAGGAAATTGACCATGTCCGTCTCTGCCGACCCGCGCGCCCTGCTCGATCAGTTGATCCGCGACCGGGGCTATGATTATCAAAGTCTGTCACGGCTGATTGGGCGCAACGCCGCCTATATTCAGCAGTATATCAAACGTGGCACCCCGCGGCGGCTTGAGGAAGGCGACCGGCGGCGCATTGCTGCCTTTTTGGGCGTGCCAGACACGATGCTCGGCGGCCCTGCTGCTACTATTGCTGCGCCGCGTGGGACGGCGCGCGGCCCGGCGATGCTGCTGGTGCCTCAACTCGCCATCGGGGCCTCCGCCGGTGCCGGGTCCAATATCGATGGCGAGGGGGTGGAGGCAGGCTTCGCTTTTGACCCGCGCTGGCTGCGGCGAATGGGGGCCGATACACGCGCGCTATCGATCATCGCGGTCGAGGGCGATTCGATGGCGCCGACGCTGAACGACGGCGATGACATCATGGTCGATGGCGGGGATGCCGCCGACCGGCTGCGCGACGGAATTTACGTGCTGCGCATGGATGACATGTTGATGGTCAAACGCGTCGCCCGGTTGCCGGGCGCGGGGCGGATTTCGGTGACCAGCGACAATCCGCTCTACCCCAGTTGGCCCGATCTGGCCGCCGATGCGGTGACGCTGGTTGGCCGCGTGGTGTGGGCCGGGCGGCGGGTGCGTTAGGCTGGCATTGGCTCCGCCGGATCGGCCACCGGCTTTTTCCGTGTCGCTAGCAGGCACCCAGCGACGATCAGCACCGTTCCGGAAATCGTTTGCCACGCCAGCGGCTCGCCAAACCAGACCCAGCCAAGCAGCGCCGCCCACAGAAATGCGGTATATTCAACCGTCACCAACTGCTGCGCCTCGGCCCGGGCATAGGCCCAGGCGATCAGGAACACCGACAATGTTGCCAGCGCGGCGGCGCTTGCCAGATACGGCCACCAGCCGCTCTCGGGCAATATGGCGAGCCATGGGCCGGCGAGCGCCAATATTGCGCTGACCAGCAGATTCTGGAAAAAGGCGATTTCGGTCGGGCTGGCAACCTGCGCTTGCTGCCGCGCGATGATCAGGTTGACGGCGTAGCAGACCGCCGAAAACAACACCGCGCCCACCGCCGCGCCATCGTGCAGCCCGCTCGGCCCGCCAAGCTTCGCCGACAGGATCACCAGCATCCCCGCAAGTCCGAGCACCGACGCCATAATCGCATCGCGCCCCACCTTTTCACCCAGCATTACGGCGGCGAGATAGAGCGTGATCAGCGGCGCAATAAATGACAGCGCAATCGCTTCCGCCAGTGGCAGCCGCGCGAGCGCCCAAAAAAACTCAAAGCCATCGCCGCCACCAATGCCGAACGGATGATGTGGAGCCGCAGCGCTGTGCGCGACGGCATCGGTGACTGCATTGCCGCCCATACACTCCCCGCCATCATCGTGCCGATTAAGCAGCGCCATAGCACCGCATTATAGGCCCCCAGTGCGATCGACAGATCCTTCATGACCGCATCCATGATCGAGAACAACCCGATGCCGACGCAGGCGACCATGAAGGGCAGGGCAGGCGAACGGGCGTCGGTCATATGGCTGCCTAGCGAAAACTCGCCAGCCCCGCACCATCGATATTGAGCTTCTGCCCTGAGCAATAGGGATTGGCGTCGGCCACCAGCCACAGCACCGCTGCCGCGACATCGGCGGGGAGCGGCACGCGCCCGAACGGAAACTTCGCGTCGAGGTGATGAATATCCTCCTGCCCCGTCACCGCACGCGACAGCCGCTCGCCCATATCGCTGACGGTCAGCGCCGGGGCGACGATATTGACCCGCACGCCGTGCCGCATCTCTTCCTTCGCCAGCGTCAATGCGAGCGCTCGCCAGCCGCCTTACCCATATTATAGGGCGCGCCGTTCGCGACATGGTGCAATGTCGCGACGCTGGAAATCACGATAATGTCGCTGCGCGCATGCAGGCGCAGCAGCGGCAGGCACAGCCGCGCCAATCGGTGTGGGCCCAGGGCATGCACCGCCATGACCCGCTCCAGTTCGGCAGGATCGGTATCGATCACCGCCCGACCTTTGCTTGCAATCCCGGCATTGTTGATCAGGATCGACAGGCCGCCAAAATCGCGTGCAACGCCGTCAATCATTGCGGCGCAAGCCTCCTCATCGGTCACCGACGCCTGATAGACCTCCGCCCGCCGCCCCAGCGCCCGCACCGCCGCTACAGTCTCGGCAGCGGCATCGCCATCGCGCGCATAATTCACCGCAACATCCGCTCCCGCCTCGGCCAACGCGAGCGCAATCCCGCGTCCAATTCCCCGCGACGCCCCGGTGACAAGCGCGGTGCGGCCTGCAAGATTGATGTTCCCCATTTGGATTCCTTCCCCGCTCCCCCATAACCATCCACCCTGAGCTTGTCGAAGGGGCGTCCTTTCTTCTACACTCCCGCGATGACTTTCTTGGCCTATATGCTGCACTGCCGGGGCGGGGAATATTATGTCGGGCATACCGATAATCTGGAACATCGGATTGGCCAGCATCAGTCCGGTCTGATCGCCGGGTTCACGGCAGATCATTTGCCCGTGACGCTGGTCTGGTCTCAGGACTTTCCAGCCCGCCACGAAGCCAAAGAGGCCGAACGCCGCATCAAAGGGTGGTCGCGAGGTAAAAAGATGGCGCTGATACGCGGCGATTGGGACAGGATTTCAATGTTGGCAAAGGCAAGAACGGTCCTTCGACAAGCGTCAGGACAGACGGGGAAGGGAGAGGGCGTGGCTCTCTCTCCAACCGTTGTACAGCAAACAGACCCGTCC
>JAAUPH010000126.1 GCA_012035435.1 Sphingopyxis sp.
ATGTGGCCGGTCAGCGCGTCGCGGACGACGTCGGTGGTCATCGCCTGAATTGCGGCGGCGCGGCTGTTGGTCAGGCTGCGCGGATGTTTGCGGTAGAGGTAGAGGTCCTCCGCCACATGGTGAAAGCGATAATGGCCGGACGCGCGGAGCCAGAAATCATAATCCTCTGCCCCGAACAGATCGGCATCATAGCCGCCGAGCGCAAAGTCGACCTCGCGCCGATAAAGGAAGCTGGCGCCAACATTATTGCCCATCAGCAGATCGGCAACCGGCCCCACGCGCACAAGCTCGCCCGGCTGCCCATCGGGGTCGATGATGCGAAAATCGCTGTGGACGATGCCGTAGTCAGCATGTGTGTCCAGCGCGGCGACCAGCGCGGCGAGCATGTGCGGGCGCAGGATATTGTCGTCCGACGTCCAGCTGAAATACGCCCCGCGCGCCTGTGCAAATCCGGTATTCAGCGCGGCGGGAAGGCCGACGTTGGTATCCAGCCTGATGACATGAATCCGCGGATCGGCCGCGGCGGCGGCACGCAGCATGGCAGGGGAGCCGTCGCTGGAGGCATCGTCGACGCAGATCAGTTCATAGTCCGTGAAATTTTGCGCCGTGATCGAAGCCAGCGCTTCGCCCAAATAGGCCGCACCATTGTGGACGGGCAAGATCAGCGAGACGCGGGGGGCGGGGGTAGGCGGGCTGGCATTCCTGTTGGTCAAACGCTCACCTCGCATTCCTCATCCTGGTCATTCCCGCGCAGACGGGAATCCATCTCCAGAGTTTGCCTTCAACCACCGCGTCTCAGGAGTGAAGGGCGGAAGATGGATTCCCGCCTGCGCGGGAACGACGAGGGGATGAAGGAAAGCTTGGCCATCTATCTTTGCCACGCGCGCGGTCCCCGGCGCAAGTTTCGCTTGCGTCGCGAGGGAGATAGGCGACAATTGCCGCCATGCTGCGCCAATATGAACTTGTGGAACGCATTCGCGACTATGATCCCGACGCCGATGAGGCGCTGATCAACCGCGCCTATGTCTTCACGGTTCAGAAACATGGGTCACAATTGCGCGCGTCGGGCGACCCATATTTCAGCCATCCGGTTGAAGTTGCCGGCATTTTGACCGATCTGCGCCTCGACACCGAATCGATCATCACCGCGCTGCTCCACGACACGCTGGAAGACACGCTGACCACGCCGGAGGAGATCCAGCGCTTGTTCGGCGATAATGTTGCGCGGCTGGTTGATGGCGTGACCAAGCTGTCGAAGATCGAGGCGCAGACCGAAAATGAGCGCGCGGCGGAAAATCTGCGCAAATTTCTGCTCGCCATGTCGGACGATATCCGCGTTCTGCTGGTGAAGCTGGCCGACCGGCTGCACAATATGCGCACGCTGCATCATATCAAGGAGCCATCCAAGCGGCGGCGCATCGCCAAGGAGACGATGGATATTTATGCCCCGCTGGCCGAGCGGATCGGCATGTATGAATATATGCGCGAGATGCAGCTGCTCGCCTTTCGCGAGATGGAGCCCGAGGCCTATGACACGATCACCGGGCGGCTGGCCAAGCTGACCGCTGGCGGCAAGGACCAGGTTGCGCGCATCCAGCGCGAATTTACCGAACTGCTGAAAGCTTCGTTGATTGAAGCCGATGTGTCGGGGCGCGAGAAGCACCCCTATTCGATCTGGCGCAAGATGCAGGAGCGCCATGTCAGTTTCGAAAATGTCACCGACATCATCGCCTTTCGCATCATCACGCCCACCGATGATGATTGTTACAAGGCGATTGGCCTGATTCACCGCAAATGGAAAATGGTGCCGGGGCGGTTCAAGGATTATATCTCGACGCCCAAGCGCAACGGCTATCGCTCACTCCACACGACGATCATGCATCAGCTGAACATGCGGATCGAAATCCAGATTCGCAGCCGCGCGATGCACCAGCAAAGCGAGTTTGGGCTCGCCGCGCACTGGGCCTATAAGCAAAAGGGCACCGCGCCCGATGGCCAGGCGGGGTGGATCCGCGACTTGCTCGAAATTCTCGATCAGACGCATGACCCCGACGAGCTGCTCGAAAACACACGCATCGCGATGTATCAGGACCGCATCTTTGCCTTCACGCCCAAGGGCGCGCTCCATCAGCTGCCCAAAGGAGCGACGCCGGTCGATTTTGCCTATGCCGTTCACACCAAGCTGGGCGACCGCACGGTGGGGGCCAAGGTCAACGGGCGACTGGTGCCGCTGCGCGCGCAGCTGGCCAATGGTGATACGGTCGAGATTTTGGTGTCAGAAAAACAGACGCCGCAGCCGAGCTGGCTGAGCTATGCCGTTACAGCCAAGGCGCGCGCCGCGATCCGCCGCCATGTGCGCGGGCAGGAACGGGTGCAGTTCATCGCGCTGGGGCGCAAGCTGTATGACGAGCTTGTCGCGCGGCTGCCCGGCAAGATCGGCGAAAAGGCGCGCAAGGAAGCAATCAAGCGGCTGAAGCTGGAGGATGATAACGCGCTCTATGTCGCCATTGCGCGTCAGCGGCTGCGTGACAATGACGTGCTGGAAGCGCTCGTCCCCGGCGTGACCAGCGACAAGAAACTGAAGCCCGGCGGGTTGCGGCAGGGGGCAGCGGTGTCGATCGCCGGGTTGACGCCGGGGGTCGCCTATAAGCTGGCCGAATGCTGCCACCCGGTGCCGGGCGACCGTATCATCGGGCTTGCTCGCGAGAATGTGGGGATCGAGGTGCACACCATCGACTGCCCTGAACTCGCCAATGGCGTCGATGCCGACTGGATCGATTTGAGGTGGCAAGAGGATAGCGAGGGCGGCAGCGCCCGGCTGTGCGTCGTGGTGCCCAACGAACCCGGCACGCTTGCCGAAATGGCCGGGATACTGGCGGCGAACGAGGCCAACATCATGAACCTGCGCATCGTATCGCGCGAAGGCGATTTCCACACTTTTGAGGTGATGGTCGAGGTCCGCGATGTCCAGCATCTGATGCGGATATTATCTGCACTGCGGGCGTCCGATCAGGTAGTGCAGGCCGAGCGGACTTAGGGTCAGGACCTATTAACGGTCATCCCTGCGAAAGCGGGGATGACAGGTTAAAGGGGTGGCTCAAGGATTGTCGCTGACCTTATAGAGCAGCGACTGCCCATCCTCTGATAGAGGAACAGCGCTTCCATTTCGCTGCGCGTGAAGGGGCGCGACCCCAGCCGGCCAAACACCGCGATCTGCCCGCCCGTCTCATCGACCGCGCGGTCGCGATCGAGCCCCTTGGACAGCGCGAGCGCGGGGCTGGGGGTTTTGGCATAGGCGATGAGTTCAGGCACCGGTTTGGGCGAGAAGCCATAGAAATTGGGCTGGCTTGAAGGACTGGTCAGCTGGAGGATTTTCACGCCGTTGCGGCCATCGGCGACATAGGCGAACAGCGAGGCGTTGGTGGTTGCGACCATCACATCTTCGGCATCGTTCATCGTCCCGCCAAAGGTTAGCGATGGCCAGACCTGCGGCGCGGCGGGCTTGGTCACATCGACGATCACCAGCCCGTCGGCTTTGGCCGCGACATAGAGATAGGTGCGCGCCAGATAGAGCTTGCGCGCGTTGGCAAGCCGGATCGTTCCGCCGGGCAGCGGAGCGGGCGCACGCAAATTGGTGACGTCGAACAGCTTTACCCCTTCGGCATCGGTCACCCACAGATAGCGGAACTGGATCGCGCTCGCCCGCGCATCGCTGAGCGGGATTGTGGCGGTGATTTTGGGTTCCAGCGGCGTGCTCAGGTCGATGACGATCATACCGCTATCGGTCGTGACATAGGCCACTGTCCCTGCCAGCGTGATGTGGCGCGCGCCGCCGAGCACATTGTCGGGGTTCCACGTCAGCGCGCGGGTCAGCCGGTTGTTGCGGAACTCGCCATCGGCCAAGCTGTCGATATCGACCAGGATCAGCCCTTCGGCGCTGTCGGTGATGACGGCATAGCGGTAAAGCTCATGCATCACCTGTTCCTGATTTTCCGGGAAGTCGGCGGTGATTTGGCGGTTGCGCCTGACCGAAATCGGCTGTGTCGTGCCGATGGCCATGCAGGTCGCGTTGCTGGTCTTCACATGCGTGTCATGGCCCAGCGCGCTGAACGGCGCGCGGATGATGCGTTCGGAAAATCCCTTATTGCCGATGCTGGCGACGTCATAGACGCGGAAACCCCCGCGTCCCTCTGCCACGAACATATATTCGCCGCGCTGCTGGAGGCAGTTCACCCGGCCGCTGGTATCCTGCACGATATTGGCGAACTCTTCGAGCGCCTGCGTCTCGCCCGAAAATTTCTTGTCGAACGTCTTGCCGCGCACCCAATTTTTCAGCTCGCGGCCATTCTGATCGACATGCAGCTTGTAATAATCGGGATAGGCGTAGCGGTGGAGATAGCTGCCGATCACCGCCTGTGGTTCGTCCCATTCGGTGACGCGGGTCGCCTGAAAGCCGTCCTCCATCCCCGACCAGACGTTGAGCCCGACGAAATTCACGAAGTTGGTGCCGAGCAAAAGGAGCTGCGACATGACCGCATTATTATCGTCGGCGGCGGACAAGTGGCAGTCGCTGCATTGTTTGGTCTCACCCAGCCGCACCGTGTGGGGGAAGTGCGGGGCAAAGGCTTGGCTGCTATATCCCGCCGAACTGATGGGCGGTTGCTGCACATAGATGCGCTCCCGGTTGATGTTGGTCGACGACAGCACCAGCGCCGAGGTTGAGCGCACCGGGGCAATGATATTGCCCTTGGTCGTCTGGTGCCGCCCCAGCTGGAACATCTCGTCGCGCGCGACCTGTGGGTTGTACGTGGCGAAGTTGCGCGCCGTGTCGCCTTCGAAATGATGGCTTTTGGTTTTCCAATTGGCCTCGATGGGCAAATGACAGCCACCGCAGCTCGTAGTCCATGACAGGTGACAGGTGAAGCAGGTCATCTTGTCATCGCCATGCGCGCGTTCGCCCGCCGGGATGCTCGCGTCCCATGCAAATTCACCATTGCCGCTGCCGAGGCGCGACATAAGCTTCGCCCGCGCGCCTTGGCGTTGAACTGCGGTGCCCCCTTGGTCACCGTCTGTTTGACCAGGCTGACCTGCCATTCCAGCTTGGGATCGACGATCGAGCGCTGGATGAGGCCGACGGCGTTGCCGTCATCATCATATTGCCATTCAAAGCGCCGCCGCCCGTCGGGGTTGCGTAGCAACGCCAAATTGGTCCCCTGCGGCCGCGCCGCGACGTTCGACGTCAGCAGCGTCGGCAGTGCGTCGGCGGTGCCGTGGCAATCCTTGCACCCAATTTTCGACCGCGTTCGCGACCTCACCCTGCAGATAGCCATTGCCGTGGCTGTCCTGCGCGAAGTGGCAGTCGGCGCATTGCAGCCCCTTTTCGGCATGAATGTCCATCATATGGACGGTTTTGCCGGGGTTGATGCCGGCGGGGACAAATTTGCCCTCGACGCCCGGCTTGCCCGGATCGGCATTATCCTCACAGAGTTTGCGTTGCTCAGGCGTAGGCAGCAATTCGCAGCGCTTGCGCCATTTTTCGGGATCTTTTGGCGACACGATATTGGCAGTGTCGGTGCCATAGGTCGCCATATTGCCATCGGCGTTCAGCAAATTGCCGTTGCGGTCGCGTTTGAAAATGCCGCGGAAATTCCAGCCATGGCCGTGATAGTCGGCGAATTGCGTGTCCTGATTGTCCGGATTGACGTCATAGACGTCGCGCAGGAATTCGACGTCACCCCACAATCCCTTGGCCGCTGCCGCCTCTGGATTGCGGTCCATGATCGCGCGGGTTTCCTTGGCGGTCGGATAATATTGCTGGCGATATTTCTTGATGAAATCCGCATCGCTCATCCCGGCTGGTTTGGGGCGCGTGTTCTCCGGTCCCGGCCACAGCTGGGGCGCGTCGGATTCATAGTCCCACATGGTGTAGCCCAAATAGCTGTTCAGGAAGATATTGGGCTGGTGCATGTGGCAGTTCATGCACTGCGCGGTCGGAATGGCGCGAGTGAAGGCATGGGCAATCGGGTGGCCCGATTCTTGGCGCTTGGCCGGATTGGGTTCGATCAGCCCGCCGTGGCCCGCGCGATGATCCTTGCCCCCGCCCGGCGTCACCATCTTGTCCTTGATCGTCGGATCGACGGTCGCGCTCTGGCCGTCGCGGCCATAGGGGGCATAGGTCAGGCTGTGGCGCGGTTCGCGGTCGTTGGCATAAATGACATGGCAGCTGGCGCAGCCCGACTGGCGATAATCGCCCGGCTGGTCATTGGTGCCCATGAACCACATGAAGGGATCGTTGAGCCGCGTCTTGTGGATGTTGAGCACGGGGATAGCAACGCGCAGCCCGGTCGCCGCGCCGCGGTTCGATTGTTTGAGGTCGGGCGCCCCGGTTCCTCAAGCCGCTGGATGCTGCCGGTCGGATTGGGCAGGCCAATCTCCGGGAATTGCGTGGCGATGTTGCGCCCGCCGCGTTCGAACACGCGGAAGACATCACCCGGCGGGATGACCGTCCAATTGGGCAGCGGATACATTTTGGCGAGCGCCCCGCGCGCGCGTTCCTTGTCTGACAAAATCTTGTCGAACCCGAATTTGGGATCGCAGGCCTTGGCATAGTCATCGGAGCTCAGCGTTGTGGTGGGCGATAGCAGACAGGCGGGTTTGCCATCGCGCGTATAAGCCTCACCAAAAATATAATTTTTATAGGGAACGATGCCATTGTTGTACGCCGCCCCGCCCCACAGCATCGCGCCGGTGGCCATGATCGACCGTTCTGCTGCCTCGATCACCTCCAAGTGGCACGAGCCGCAGGATTCGCGCACGACGCGATAGTCGCTGGGGTTGACGAAGCGGATAAATTCGGGCGCCTCGCGGTTGAGCAGAGTATAGCTGCGTTCGGGGTTGGCTGAGGTGCCGTGCCAACTGGCGGGGTAAGTCGGCTGGACATGTGCCAGTTTTTCGGCGGCCTTGTTGTCTTCATGGTCATAGCCCAGCTCGGGCCGCCCTGCACGCGCGCATCGCCGCCGTGGCAGTCGGTGCAGCCGAGCCGG
>JAAUPH010000127.1 GCA_012035435.1 Sphingopyxis sp.
GGTGATGTGCTCGCGGGGGCGTGCGGGGCGATGCTGGCGCAGGGGTTTGCGCCCCTTGATGCCGCCTGCCGGGCGGTTCGGTGGCATTTGACGCAGGCGGGGCGAGTCGGTCCTGGGCTGATCGCCGATGATTTGGTGGAGCTTGGGCAATGACCGGTGTTGAGACGATAGTGCGCATTGCGGCGCGGGGTGACGGGGTTACGAACGGCGGGCGCCATGTAGCTGGCGGTGTTCCGGGCGATCTTGTCGGCGCTGACGGACGCTGACGCCCGGCCCCAACCGCGCGGTGCCGCCATGCCGTCACTTTGGCAGCTGCGGCGGCTGTCAGTTGCAACATGTCGCCGAAACCGCGCTGGCCGATTTCGTGCGTGACCGCGTGCTGGCGCGCTTGCCGCGCAGGATGTTGAGGCCGTTACGATTCGCCGCGCACTGCTGTCGCCCCCTGCGAGCCGCCGCCGCGCTGCGCTCACGGCGATGGTCACGGGCAAGCGCGTGGTGCTCGGTTTCAACGCTGCAGGCAGCAACCAGGTGACCGATATGCGCGAATGTGCGCTGTTGCTGCCCGAACTGGTCGCACTCATCGAACCGCTCCGCCAACTGCTTGGTCAGCATGGCCGCCAGCGCCGCCCGCTGCGCGCGTTGCTGCAGCGGCTCGATCAAGGCGTTGAGTTGGTTCTCGATGGAATGGCCGACGATGGTCTTGCCTCTGCCATGGCGCTGCAGGATTTTGCCGCCGACCATCGGCTCGCGCGGATGGTGGTTGATCGCGGCGGCGGCCCGGAGACAGTGTGGGAGCCCGAGCCGGCGTCGGTGTCCTTTGCCGGAATTGCCGTCGTGCCGCCGCCGCATGCGTTTTTGCAAGCTACGGCCTCGGGCGAGGCGGCGCTGGTCGCTGCCGTGACCGAGGCGATCGGCGAGGCGGCAACCATCGCCGATCTGTTTGCGGGCATCGGCACCTTTGCGCTGTCGCTGTGCAGTGGGCGCAAGATCTATGCTGCTGAAGCCGCGCGCAATGCTGTGCTCGCGCTCAAAGGCGCGGCTGATCGCCGACAAGCTAGGGTGGTGACAGAGCACCGCGACCTGTTCCGCCGACCCCTGATCCCGGCCGAGCTCGACCGCTTTGATGCCGTCATCCTCGATCCTCCGCGGGAGGGGCGGAGGAGCAGGTGAAGCATCTGGCCGACAGTCATGTCCCGCGCATTGCCTATGTCAGCTGTAATCCCGCCAGCTTTGCCCGCGATGCCAAATTATTGATCGCGGGCGGTTACCGGCTCGACTGGGTGCAACCGGTTGGCCAATTTCGCTGGTCGACCCATGTCGAACTGGCAGGATGTTTTGCGCGCGCTTAGACCCTGTTTCAGTGAGATTGAAGCATGGTCCAGAGCGCGGTGCACAAACTTCTTCTCATCACGCTCTAGTTGAGCACAAATGCCATGAATGCGTGCAGACACAGCGCGATCAGTGCCAAGCTGGCCAGCGCAAACACTGCGAAACGCAGCATCACCTTGTTCACGGTCGCCTGAACCAGGCTATGCACGATCCTTAAGCCGACATAGGCCCAAGCGAGCTGGGCATTCAGTCCGTCGCCCTGACCACCGATCGCTAGCGCCAGCGCGACGGCATAGAAGACCGTCGGCTGTTCCATCAGATGATTATAGTTGTGAGCCTTCCACTGGACCTCGGCAGGGAGCGCCTCGTCGAGCGTGCGCGCGGTATTGCCGACGAGCGATCCGGCATCGACCTTGGCCTTCTGCATCGCCGGGATGCGCGTGGCGTACATCCACGCCCACATGACCATCGACCACAGCGCCAAAGCGGCCACGGGCCCAAGAATATCCTGTCCTGTCATCACAAGTTCCCCATTGAGGTGATCAGCCCAGCGTCGCGATCACTGCCATCACCGTCAGCGCCAGCAGGCAGATGGTCGACAGCACAAAGATACCAAAGCGGACCATCACGACGTTGATTGTCGCCTGATACAGGCTGTGGATGATGCGGATGGCGGTGTAAGCCCAGGCAAGGCCTAGCGTCACCTGTGTCACCCCGCCTGCCAGCGTGAGGAAGGTGATGACCGCATAGAAGAGCGTCGGCTGTTCCAGCAAATGGGTGTAATTGTGCGATTTCCAGTTGACGTTGGGCGGCAGTACCGCCTCCAGATCTTGTCCGCGCCCGCCCGGAGGTGCGGTTTTTACATCCATGCCCGTTTTGGCAATTGCGGGAAAGCGTGTGGCCGCCACCCACAGCAGCATGATGAGCGTCCACAGCGCCAGTATGGCTCCGGGCGCCAGCAAACGATAATCGACCATAGCTACCTCCCCCAATGAATATCCGGCACGATGCTACGCCGGCGGGACCGAAAAGCAATAGTCCGCTATCAAGACTTTTGCGCTGCCACTTCGGCGCGGATGGCGTCGCTATCTGCGCCGAGCGCGGGTGCGAAGCCGAGGGTGCGACCGGGGTCGGCACCATAGCGCACCGGTGGGCGCATCTCACGTATCGGCCCCACGATGGGATGCTTGCGCCGCTGGAAGAAATCCGTGGCGGCGAAATGCGGATCGTCGAGAACATCTCCCAGATCCGCGGCACGCATCGCGGGAATGTCGTTGTCAGCAAAGATGCCCAGCCATTCGGCAGTGTTTTTCGCAGGGGTCTGGCGCGCGACCTCCGCGAACACATGCGTCATCAATGTGCCATCGGCGCGCGCGGCAACCATGTCGGGTCGGTCGAGAAAGCCGCCGCTGCCGACCAGAGCGAGCAGCCGCGCGGTCGCGGCCCCGGTGTAGGGCACGATCGCAATATGGCCATCGGCGGTGGGGAAGGGCTGACGCGCGGGATCGAGCTGGCGCGGGTAGCCTGCGGCTCCCAGCGGCGGATCGAGCGTCGCATCGCGCAAATGTTCGGTCAGCATGAACGAGGTGAAACATTCAAGCATGGGCACCTCGACCGCCTGACCCTCGCCCGTGCGCAGCCGTGGATCAGTGCCGCCAAGATTGCCTGGGCGCCATAATGACCCGCAACCTTGTCGGCGATCAGCGAGGGGACGTAGCGCGGGCGGGGATTGCCATCGACGCGGGGGAGCAGGCTGGTGGTACCTGACGCCGCCTGAATGACGTCATCATAGGCCTGGAGGTCGGCATAGGGCCCATCCTGCCCAAAGCCCGCGCCATGAACATAGACGATATCGTCCTTCAGCGCCTTGCACGCGGCATAGTCAAAGCCGAGCCGGGCGATGGCGGAAGCGCGGATGTTGTGGAAAAAGACATCGGCGGTCCGCACCAGATCGCGCAGCACATCGGCGTCCTGTGGCTGTTTGAGATCGAGCAGGATCGACCGCTTGCCGCGATTGACGGTCAGGTGCACGGAGCCGTCGCTTGGAGCCCCAGCGCTCGAACCCAGATAACGCGAAATGCAGCCTCCCGGCGCTTCAACCTTGATCACCTCCGCGCCCAGATCAGCCAGCATCTGGGTCGCGTAGGGGCCAAAGATAACGGTGGTAAGGTCGATGATGCGGATGCCGTCGAGCATGGTCATGGGGCGTCGTTCCTCGCGCTGCTGGCCGCATGAGCCGCCGATATCTGGCGATAAGAGTTGGATCGGAATGCCGCAATGGTCGCCAGAACCCCGATCAGCCCCGCCAGCACGAACATCAGCGCGATGCCACGTTCTGGGCCGCGCCCGAACCAGTCACCGATGGCGTCTGCCCCGGCTCCATCGGTCATGAAGGGGACGAACAGAAATTGCGTCATCGGCGCAACAAGAAAGGCGGTCAGCGGTGATGCAGCGCTTTCGACCGATTGGGCGAAGCCAAAGACGCGGCCCTGTCGTTCGAACGGAACGACGCGCTGGAGGATGGTTTGCTCAGCGGCTTCGGCATAGGGGCCGAAGAACATCCAGAGGAAACAGCCGACCGCCAGCAAAGGGATTGACGACTGGATGGTAAGGACGGCAGCGACCGCCCAGACGGCCAAATTGACCAGAAGCAAGGTGCGGACTGGGTTCACGCCCAATCCCGTGCGCGCGATCATCGCGCCTGCCAAGATGAAGGCGACCGACACCGCTGCCCATAACAGCCCCCATTGCTCGACCGACATCAGCGACAAACCATAGGCGTCCATCAGCGCCATAAAGACGCCCCCGAGGAAATTGTTGAAAGTTGCGAACAGGATCAGCGCGAACAGGCTGGGGATGGCAACTACGATGCGAAAGGTGCCGATCAGGTCAATGCGCTTGGGTTCGGCATCGCTGGTCGCAGGCGCAGGCTCATCGACGGTGACAAACAGCAAATGCAGCGCCGCGAGCAGCGTGAAGAGAATGGCAAAGACCAGCGTCGCGACCATACCGCCCGATGCCACCAGAAAGCCGCTGATCGCCGATGTCGTCAGAAATCCGATACCGCTGACCATGCCGACGAGGCCATTGGCCTTGTCGCGCTCACCGTCAGGGACCAGCAGCGTGACCAGCGTCGGCAGCGCGATCATACGGATATTGCCGATGATAACGCCCAGCATGGTGACGAGCACGAAAAGCCAGAGCGTCGCGCTGTCGATGGCCGCAGCGCGGATCGAGGGATCGACCCACAGCGCCAGTAGCGCGATGCCGTAGCAGGCGAGCGATGCAAGGCTGGATGCGATCATCATCCGCTTTTTGCGGTGATGATCGACCAGACTGCCAAACCAAATGCCCAGCCCGCCGGTTAGGACGAGGAAAATGCCCGCGATCATCCCGGTCGCAAACACCGACTTTGTTTCCAGGAACATCCAGAAGGTGATTGCGAACCACACCGTGAAATTGGTGATGTTGGCGACCAGATTATTGGCGAGGAGAAGGTGGAAGGGGCGCATCGCGCGGGCAGCTTCATGCCCCCGGTCACTAACGCTAATCGTTAAAAACGCGAATGGGCAGCGCATTGCTGCGCCGCCCATGTCACGTTGCGGTGCCGCTTGTCAGAACAGCTTCGTCACCGTCGCCGTGCGCCGCTCGGGTTCGGCCTGGCCGGTGTAAAGGCTGGCCATCGGTTCGTCGCTGACGACATGGCTTCCCTCGGCACCGAAGCCGTTGAACCTGGTCCGCATCGCGCAGCCATAGGCGCCCAGCATGCCAACTTCGATGAAGTCACCGGCTTTCACGTCGGCGGGCAAAAAGAACGGCCCAGCCATATGGTCCATATCGTCGCAGGTCGGACCATAGAAGCTGAACGGGATCATCTCTGCGTCCGATGCCGTGCCGCGCAGCAGCTGGACCGGGAAACGCCAACCGACATGCGCTGCGTCAAACAGCGCGCCATAGGCGCCGTCGTTGATATAAAGCTCATTGCCGCGGCGCTTTTCCACGCGGACGACCAGCGAGCTATATTCAGCAGCGAGCGCACGGCCCGGCTCGCACCACAGCTCGGCCGAATAGCTGATCGGCAGCGCTTCGAAAGTGCGGTGGATGGTGGCAAAGAAGTCCTGCAGCGGCGGCGGCTCCATGCCAGGATAGGATGACGGGAAACCCCCGCCGACATCGATGATGTCGACGGTCACGGCCGCAGCCACGATCGCGGCGCGGACACGCTCCATCGCCTGCGCATAGGCGTGCGGGGTCATCGCCTGGCTGCCGACATGGAAGCAGATGCCAAGACCGTCGGACGCCTGACGTGCCGCCATCAACAGATCAGCGACTTCCGCCGGCTCCGCGCCGAATTTAGCGGCGAGGCTGAGCTTTGAATGATCGGACGATACGCGCAACCGGACAAGCAGGTTCAAATCCTCAGCGCCCTTGGTCGCGCGAATGATCTTGCTGAGCTCGGTCATGCTGTCGAGGCTGAAGGTGCGGACGCCGTGGGTGAAATAGGCCTCTGCAATCGCTTCCTCGGCCTTCACCGGATGCATGAAGCACAGCAAAGCGTCAGGGAGCGTGCGCGCGACCAGCCGCACCTCGGCGATCGAGGCAACGTCATAATGGGTGACACCGCTGTCCCACAGGACGCGCAACAGGTCGGGCGAAGGATTGGCCTTCACCGCATAGAGCGTTTTGCCCGGGAAGCGGTCGACAAAGAAACGCGCAGCCCGTGCCGCGGCGTGCGGACGGACGAGCGTAACAGGTTCAACCGGGACAAGTGCCTGAACTACAGCCAGTGCGCTATGATGATTGTGCAACGCAAGGGACCCCCAAAAGTAACGGTAAACGACAAGGCTGCCTTGCGGTTATTGGAAGTCCCCCTGGGGCAGCGGGGGGCGCATATATGGGTGGGGGTCCGGGGTGTAAAGGGAATTCGGGAAAGGGGGTCAAGAATTGAGGTAACACTCTGATTTTTAGTAATGAAAATTCGCTGTACCCATCACCCCTGCCTACGCTTCGGCGACGATTTTCAGCTCAACCTGCTTTTGAAATCCTCATAGCCGAATGACCGCACCTCGCGCAGTTTGTCGCTCTCGCTGTCCCACAACCAGATAGCGGGCAGGGGTACGCCGTTGAAGGTGTTCGTCTTTACCATCGAATAATGGGCCTGATCAAGGAACGCGAAACGCTCGCCGACCGTGCCGCCGCTGGGCAGGCGGTAATCGCCGATAACATCGCCCGCGAGGCACGACGGCCCGCCCAGCCGGATGGCAGCGCCATCGGCACGCTCGCCCAGCATCGCGGGACGATAGGGTGCTTCGATCACGTCGGGCATATGGCACGTCGCGCTGATGTCGGTGATGGCGATCGGCATGCCGTTGTCGAAACGGTCCAGGATTTCGCCGACGAGAATGCCGGCGTCGAGTGCGACCGCTTCGCCGGGCTCAATCATCACCTCGCAGCCGGTTTCCTCGCGCACGCCGCGCAGGAAAGCCACCAGGTCGTCAATTTGATAGTCAGCGCGCGTGACATGATGTCCGCCGCCGAAGTTGATCCATTTAAGCTGGCCCATGTGCGGCGCAAGCGCGGGCCGCACCGCCGCCCAGGTGCGCGCGAGCGGGGGGAAATCCTGTTCGCACAGCGTGTGCATGTGCACGCCGCTGACCCCATCCAGATGCTCGGGACGGAGCTGGCTGACCGGGAAGCCCAAGCGGCTG
>JAAUPH010000128.1 GCA_012035435.1 Sphingopyxis sp.
TTTCTTCCACCAACCCACCGGCTCGGCACTGGGCCGGTTCGCGGTGGCAGGCGCGCCGGCAAAGCGTGCAAGCGCGGCTGCAATTGCAACCTCGCGCGGTTTCGGCGCAGGTGGCGGCGGTTGCGGCAGCATCGTCCTCAGATCCTCGTCACCGGTCACCGGTCACTCCCGTCAGCCAGAAGGCTGATCCAGCGGCATTGATGAAGCGCGCAGCCACAGTTGGGATCAAGGGACGGGGCACCAGCATCGTGACACCTTATACGCACAATTGCGCGGCGGTCGATACGGCGGCACTGGGCTCCCCAGCGCCGCCGCACCTTGGCTTTGACAGCGATGCCGCCCCGGCATCACTGCCCCAGGCGCGCCATCGCACCGGCCGATTTGGCGCCGCGGATCAGATTGACCAGTTCCATGCGATAACCAAATTCGTCGCGGCCGCGCGCGCCGCTGACGATTTTCAGCACATCGTCATAGGTCATCGCTCCATTATAGCGCCCGCCGCGCAGCAGCTCAGCAAAGGAGGCCACGCCAACCGCGAAGCGTGCATCCTGCGGCGCATCGTCGAACCGCGCAAATTCGACCGCGCGGTTGATCGGCGTCGAAATCAGCTGGCTCGTGTCCGATTTGGGTAGCTTGTAGCGAATTTTGACGAAGCCATATTCGCCGGCGCGCCCCGCTTCCGCAACCTGCGGCGCAGGTTTGGAATAGCGCAGGTCGCCAATCGCACGCGGCCCGCCGACGGGGACGATTTCATAAATGGCCGTGACCGTCTGACCCGACCCGACATCGCCGGCGTCGATCTTGTCATTGTCAAAATCTTCGCGTTTCAGCATCCGGGTTTCATATCCGACGAGCCGATATTCGGCGACGGTTGCCGGATTGAACTCCACCTGGATTTTCACATCCTTGGCAATCGGGAACAATGTGGAGGTCGCTTCGTCGACCAGCGTTTTGCGCGCCTCGTTTAGCGTATCGATGTAAGCAGCGGCGCCATTGCCGTTTTGGGCCAGCGTCTGCATCAGCGCGTCATTGTAATTGCCCATGCCAAAGCCAAGCACTGACAGGAAAATTCCCTTCCCGCGTTCACGCTCAACAAAGCCCTTCAGCTCATTCTGGTCGGTGATCCCGACATTGAAATCGCCGTCGGTCGCCAGAATGACGCGGTTGACGCCGCGCGGGTCAAGATTGCGCTCGGCGAGCGCATAGGCCTGCCGAATGCCTTCGGCCCCTGCGGTGCTGCCGCCTGCGCCAAGCTGGTTAAGCGCGGCAAGAATTTTGGCCTTCTGGCCCGCCGGGGTGGGTTCGAGCACCGTGCCCGCGCTGCCTGCATAGGTCACGATGACACGCGATCATTGTCATCCAGCTGATCGAGCAGCAGCGCCAGCGATTGCTGGACCAGCGGCAGTTTGGCAGGATCATTCATCGAGCCGGATGTGTCGATCAGGAAAACCAGATTGGCGCGCGGGCGCGTCGCCTTTTCAATCGCATAGCCCTTGATACCGACGCGCACCAGCTTGCGGCCTGCGGTCCATGGGCTCGGCATCACCGCAACATTGGTACTGAAGGGGCTTTGGGCGCTTTGCGGAGCGGCATAGTCATAGGGGAAGTAATTGACCAGTTCCTCAGTCCGCACAGCCGCAGGCTGCGGCAGGGCGTTGCGGTTGAGCGAGGCGCGGACGAAAGAATAGGAGGCTGTGTCCACATCGATCGAAAAGGTCGAGACCGGATCATCGACCGTCACCTTGAAAGCATTTTGCTCGATCGCCGTGAATTTGTCGCGGCCGCTGTCCTGATAATAGGGCTTCGTCTGATCGGGGTGCCGCACGGCCGCATGGTATGGGCTTCCCGTCACGATGATCGGGCTGGAGGGCGGCGGCGCGAGAGCGAGGGTTTCGGACGAAATGGCCGATATGGCAACGGGGGTGTCCTGCTGCACTCGCACAGCCTTCCGCCCCGTCACGACGATGGCGCGATTATCCTCCTCCTCTGCATCGGCCGGGCTGGCGGCGGGAACATCCCCCAGCGGCGGCGATGCGGACGAGGCAACATCGCTGGATTGAGAGCATGCGGTCATCAGCGAAATTGTCAGCCCGGCCGTGAGCATCAGATAAAAACGGGACATATTGCGCCTCCCTGGCAACAGCGGCGCAAAATTGCCCGCATCTTCCTGAGACGTGCGGGCTCCGGAAAAGCTTTGCGGCTTTGTCAAAAAAATTTGCGTGTGGTCGGCCGGTCAGTCTTCGGCACCGGCTTTGGGCGCCAATTGCTGCCGAATCTCGTGCATTCGCCACGACACGGTTGCTTCGGCGACCCCCAATATCTCGGCCGCTTCGCTGTGGGTCAGCTGTTGCCCGGCAACCAATATGGCCGTGTCGCGAAGCTCAGGCTTCAGTCGGGCAATCGCGCTCTCGATCCAGATCGCGTCATAAGCGTCACGCCCGTCGGACCCGTTGGACAGTCCCGCCATCACGCTCAATTTATCGGCAAAGCGCGTAAAGGCTGAGCGGCGGCGGCGAAAATCACGGCAGGCATTGAAGACGATGCTGCACAGCCATGTGGTGAACTTCGCCTGCCCGCGAAAATCGCCCAGCCCTTTCGGCAAGGATGCAACAAACGTCCTGCGCAATATCGTCGGCATCGGCGCGCGAGCCCGTCAGCCGCCAGGCTAGGCCGTGGATCCGGTCATAGTGGCGCTGGAGCAACGCGGCAAAAGCATCGCGATCACCCGCAACCGCCGCTTGCACAATATCGGCATCATCGCCCTCGCCCACCGGTCAGCGCCACGTCGGGCTGGGGCGACGCGCGGGATTTGCAGACCAGCAGCCCCCCACAGTCCGAACAGATCCCCCGCATCGCGCCATCGCTGTGGTTGTGCCTTAACAGCGCGGCGAAGACCATCGGATATTCGTGGGGCCACAATGGTGCATGTCACGTCGGATTGGCACCGTGCCTGCCAGCGTCATGCGGATTGTTCCAATCGGAAACCGCCCCCGCAGCGTTTCAAAAGCGATCCAGCGCGATTACGCCTGCTTCATCGGCCATTTCAGCGGCCCACTTTGGCGCCATAGGCGAGGCCCGCGCCGACAAAGCTGCACAGCGCTGCCCCGATCAACATCGCGGGCATGCCGCCCATTGCATCGAACCAGCCGAGCGCGAACCCGCCGATGACGCTGCCAAGATTCAGGATCGCCATGAACACCGCAAACTGCGTCGCGGCGATGGCGGGCGTGCACAGCCGCATCGCCAAAGCGCCGCCCGCAACCAGTCGGAGCGCGCGCAATATTTCCGTCACGAAAATCATCGCAATGAAGATCACCGGATTGGCCCACTGCGCCTGCAGCGCCAACATGCCCAGCGCGCAAAGCCCGGTCAGTACCGCGCCGATCACATACATCCGCCGCGCGCCCCAGTGCGCCGCCGCAAAGCCGAACAGCAGCGCGGCCGGAAGGCCAGCCAGCAACTGCGCCTGGCTCGTCCAGCTGGTGAAACTGTCCTTCTCCCAGCCCAGTATATCTGCGGCGAACAGCGGTTTGAAGCCGTTCAAAATGCCAGGCGCCATCATCACCGTGATGAAGGCAATTGTCAGGATGAGCAGCTGCGGCCGCGTTGTCGCCACGAACACATCGCGGCGGGTTATTCGGCTCCAGCCGATAGCCTTTGAAGGCAAGATCCAGCCCGCCGACAAAATCATTGTTCACCATCTGATGAAAACCGAGCAGCGAATAGGCCTGCCCCAGATCGGGATTGATCGCCAACGCCCGTTCCACGCTGTCCGCCACCAGCGCCGATTGCGCAGGACGATCAAGGCAGGCCGTGTAAATGGCAATCAACTGATGAACTTCGCCCTTGAGCAGCCACGCTTCGGCAAAATCGGGATCGATTGCGACCGCCTGTTCCAGCAGCTTGACCGCGGCGTCGAGCGCGCCATCGCCGAACATTTTGAAACTGAGCGCCTTACCCGGCAGATAGAGGTCATAAGCATCTTTGCTGTGCGTCATGTTCCGGACAAGGGGCGCCGCAATGACAAGGTTCAACGCGTCGGCCAGCGCCTGCGTTACCGCCTGCGCCACATTCTCTTGCAACAGGAAGATGCTGTCCAACGTGCCATCGTAACGCTGGCCCCAGCTTTCAAAGCCGCTTGTACCATCGATAAGGTGCACATGAATGCGCACCCGCTCGCCCTGCCGCTGCACCGACCCTTCGATCAGGTGAGACACCCCCAAGGCCGCCGCAATCTTGGGCAGCGGCTGGGGCGAATCGCGGAAATGAAAGGACGATGTCCGCCCCGCCACCAGCAGTTGCGGCACTTGGCCCAGTGCCGTGATCATTTCATCGACGATGCCGTCGGCAAATAATCCTGCCCATCCTTTGCGCCCATCGACCGGAATGGCAAAACCGCGATGCGGGTTTTCTCGGACGGCACAGCCGGGTTTGCAATCGGTATTGAGCCCGGCGCGCGGGCCAACCATGCCGTCTGCAGCCTTGTATGAGCGGCGCCGTCGCCCGCTTGATCCAGCGCGGCCAGTCTTTGTTCGATCGCGCGGCGCAAGCGCTCATCGGCGTTCTCGCGCCGCTGGGCCAGCCATTGGTTGAATCCCTCGCCTTGATCCAGTTGGTCGAGGATCGGCTTGGTCCCCATGATGGCAAGCTGGCCAATTGCTGCGTCATCGTCACCGCTGGCCAGCGCATTTTCCAGCGCATCAATGTCGGTCAGGATCGCCGCCGGGCGCAACGCGATGCTGGTACGGGTGACGGCCAATATGTCGTCGCCCAACGGCGCCAGCAGCAATTTAGTAGCGCAGTTGTTGCCTTGCACAAAAGCAAAATTCTGGCGGCGTTAGCACACGTCGGCCGTGTGCGCCGCGGTTGGGGATCAGGACCTCAGTCCACGCACAAATTTTTGCATCGCAGCGATGATCGCCGCCTCTTTTTGATGGATGCGGTGGTTCAGCCCGGCAACCGCGACAATCAGCACATCTTCGCCGTCATTCGGCCGGATCGGCATCGCAATCGCGCCCGTATCGGGCATCACGATATCATAAGCGCAAGCGACGCCGCTCACCCGCGCCGCGGCAATGTCAGCGTCGATTTTTGCCAGTGTCGCCTTGGATTGGCCGGGATGCAGCCTGCTCCAGCGCGCCAACGTTGCGGCGACGGTCTTGTCGTCCTGCGACGCCAGATACATGGTGCCGATCGCGGTTCCGATCAGCGGAAAACTTACGCCTTCTTCGACCTGCAGCGAAATTGGGTGAGTGCCGATGAGCGCGAACAGGCAGCGCATATGCATGTCTGCCGCCATGGTCAGCGTCACCGTCTCGCGCGTGTCGTCACGCAGCTTGGCCAGCATCGGCAGCAGTTCGTCCGACCCGAGCAGCGCGGCCGGAATCCATTCGCCCAGCCGCGCCAACTTCAGCGTCGGGAAATAATCCTGATCGCCATTGCCGTTCGTAAGATAGCCTTGCGCCACCAGGCTTTTCAGGAGAACACTCAGGCTCGATTTGGGATAGCCAAGCAGCACGCCGAGCTGCGCCGAATTCATGCGTTTGCGCTCGCTCGCAAACAGCTCGAGAATCTCAAGCGCGCGGGCGGCAGATTTGACCAGGTCCTGCGACATGCGCGCGCCCTAGCGTCAAACCGGCTAGGTCACAATCTCTGCAATTGGGGTGCCGACGCGGTAGGATTGGCCAAGTTCACCCAGCGTGGTGATTTCGCCCGCGAACGGACTTTCAACCTCGCTCGACGTCTTTTCGGTTTCGATCACGTAAAGCGGCTGGCCGACGGTAACTTGGTCGCCGGTCTTGACGAGCCATTCGACCAGCGTCCCTTCCTGCATCGACACCGCCATCTTCGGCAGCTTGAGGGTCATTTTGGGCACAGCATCAGGCTTTCATCAGGGCGTGGACCTTGGCGGCCACGCCATCGGCGTTGGGGAAATGCATGGCTTCCAGATTCTGGGCAAAAGGTACCGGGGTATAGCGGGCGCCAAGCCGCGCAACGGGTGCTTTCAGCCGCCCCCATGCCGCCTCCTGAATCCGCGCGGCGAGTTCCGCGCCAAAGCCGCCAAATTCAACCGCCGCATGGACGATCAGGGCGCGGCCCGTCTTTTCAATCGAGGCCAGCACCGCCGCCATGTCGAGCGGGACGATAGAGCGAAGGTCGATCACTTCGGCTTCTATCCCCTCAGCCGCCAGTGCGTCGGCTGCCGCCATCGCCTCCTGCATCGCCCAGCTGTAAGAGATGATCGTGACGTCCGAGCCCGCCCGTGCAATCGCCGCCTTGCCAAGCGGCACGCGATAATCGTCGGCCGGCACCAGCCCCGGCGAGAAATAACAGCGCATCGCCTCGATAAAGATACAGGGATCAGGATCGTCAATGCAGGACAACAGCATGCCCTTCGCATCCGCCGCATTGCTCGGCGCCACGATCTTCAACCCCGGAACATGCGCGAACCAGCTTTCCAGGCTCTGGCTGTGCTGCGCGCCGAACGACCCAACATTGCCCGCAGTCAGCATGCGCAGCGTGATCGGCACGCTGGTACGCCCGCCCGACATATATCGCAGCTTGGCGGCATGGTTGGCGATCTGGTCCATGCACACCATCGCGAAATCGATGATCATCACCTCGGCAACGGGTTTATAGCCTACCAGGCTTGCGCCAATCGCCGCGCCAACGATGGCCTGTTCCGAAATCGGCGTCCCGCGCACACGCTGCCGACCATATTTGGTCGATAGGCCATAGGTCGCCTTGACGATGCCGCCTGCCGGATCCTCGATATCCTCGCCCAACAAGATGACTTTCTTGTCAGCCCCCAGCGCCATATCAAGCGCCTCATTGACCGCCTGGCCAAAAGTGATCCGCCGCCCGCCTGCGTCCGGGGTGCCATCGGCTGACGGCGTGGACGGTCGCACGCCAGCATCGGGCAGGTCGGCCGCTTCGGCAAATATCGGTGATGAGTTCGCTTGCGGCGGGCGC
>JAAUPH010000129.1 GCA_012035435.1 Sphingopyxis sp.
GAGCTTGGCGTCCGGATGCGGCGCGTCCTTGCCCGAGATGTTTCGTCTGGATGTCGCCTCATCGGATTTCCCCTCACATCCGGGCCGCTGCGCGGCGCTGCCGCCACTGGTCGAGAACCACGGCGCCGACGATGACTCGCGCCCTTGACCATCTCCTGGTAGTAGGCGTCGAGCCGCAGGAAGGTGAAGCCGGAGATGATCACCCCGAAGATCAGCGCGCCGAGCAGGATGGCGACCTGCTGGCGGCGGGGCGCGCTCACGTTCGCCGGGAGCCATCGCCGCGGACCGTCTACCGGCTCGGCGACGGCGGCTGGGCCGGCTGTACAACAGCAGCGACTACCCGGCCAATCTGCTTGGGCTGTTCGGCGTGGAGTGGGAGTTTCCGAGCGTCGAGCCGCCGGAGTACCTGCGGCAGCTCAGCCCGCAACTCTTTGCGGAGGAAGCCCGCCGCCCGATTGCACCATTGGCGATCCAATCACTGCGGAGTGTATCTGCGACGGCAACTCGTTCACCATCCCCGGCCAACAGCTGACCACCACCGACATCTTCGGCATCAGCAGCCTGACCCTCGTCTTCTTCGGTTCCGCGGTGGTGGCCCTCGAACAGTTCGCGCGCTCGGCGCGCCTCTCGCCCGGCCCGCTCACCGCCCGCGCCCCGCTCGGCGAGCTATGGCTCGATGGCGGCCATAATGTCGATGCCGCCAAACGCATCGCCGATCATTTCGCTCGCGATCTGGCCGATCGTGGTCCGATCGACCTGATCATCGGCATGCTGGCCAATAAGGATGCGGCGGGCTTTCTGACCGCACTCGCCCCAGTCACGCGCAATTTGGTCGCGGTGCCCGTGCCGGGCCAAGCGCATTTCAGCCCGGAAGCATTGACCGCACTGGCGCGCGACAGCGGGATCAAACATTTCGGCCAGGCCACCGACATCGCCACTGCGCTCGGCATCGTCGCCACGCTCGCTCGCAAACAACGCCCAGCCCGCGGCGTTGCCATCACCGGCTCGCTGTATCTGGCCGGCGCGGTGCTGCGGCTGAACGATGAAGTGCCGGATTAGCGCCCTCAAGCAGGCGCAAGACTGTCCCGCGCCTGCCACCGGTCCCGCATCCACTCGGCGACGCAAAAGACGATGGCGATCACGCCAATTCCCGCGGCAAGGTAGAACATCGGCGCATAACCGTCGGTCTCGATATATTTTCCAAGCGCCCCGCGCCCCAGTGACCCGATCAGGAAGGTCAGCGACGACAGCAGCGCATATTGCACCGCGCTATGCTCCTTGGCGGTGATCGAGGAGAGAAACGCAACATAGGCCGCGCCGGCAATGCCATTGGCCAGATTCTCGCCAGCAATCGCCAGCATCAGGCGCGCCAAACGCGCATCGGCGCCGAACAGTTCGAACAGCGCATATATGCCGATGTTGCTGCCCACCGCGTCGATCCCCGCCCCGCCAAGCGCGAGGTCGGCGTAAAGCAGGTTGGTGACGGCCGCGAGGATCGACCCTAGTACGAGCGACGGCAAACGGCCAATCCAGGCAAATAGAAACGCGCCCAGCGTGATCCCCAACATCGTCATGCCAACGCCAAAGAATTTGCTCGCAATCGCGACCTCATCCTTGGTGTAGCCGAGCTCACCAAGATAGAATGGCAGCGCAAATGGTGCCCAGATATTATCCGTCAGGCGATAGGTCAGGATGATGCCCAGCGCGATCAGCACACCCCATTTCAGCCGCCCAATAAGCTCCATCAGCGGCATCAATAGCGCCTGATAGCCATAGTCGATCGCACGCGAAAACCCGCTGTCGCGGTCATCCACTGCCGCCGTCGCCGTGCGCGACTGGCCTGCCATGCGGCCCAAAAAGGCGGCGATGATGGCCGGAATAACGACGGTCGCGATGACAATGATCGGCCCCTCGAACTTCACAAACTCGGTCGAATCAGGACGCGTTTCGGCGGAAGCGGTCAGCGACAACACCATGAACTGGATCACGGTAAACAATGCCCAGGCCCAGGCGAGCAGGATCACCGCCATCGCCATATTGCGATAATTTTGCGGGACCCGGTACAGCCAAGCCATCCCGGCGGCATCATCGGTGCGCGGGCGCGGTGTATCGGGCGCCATGAACGTGATCAGCGAAATGACGAAAAAGGCGATGCCCATCGCCAGATAAACCCCTGGCCAGTCGATCCGCGCCGCCAGCACCAGCGCCAGCGCACCTCCGATCAGCGTCGCGAGCCGATATCCTAGTTGATAGATCGCCGACAATATCTCCACCGGCGTTATCTCGTCGGCGACATCGACCCGCCACGCATCAATCACGATATCCTGCGTGGCCGATGCAAAGGCACCGATACCAGCCAGCAGCGAAAACCATCCCAGCGCCGATTTGGGATCAAGCTGTGACATCGCCACAAAGATCAACCCCAGCATGATCTGAATCGGCAGCAGCCAGCTTTTGCGCCGCCCAAGCCGCTCCAGTCCCGGCAGAACAATCCGGTCCACCAGCGGTGACCAAAGAAATTTGAACGCGTAAGCAAGGCCGATCAGCGAAAAAACACCCATCGTCTCAAGGTCAACGCCCGCCTCGTCCAGCCAAGCATAAAGCGTCCCCAACAACAAGGCGAAGGGCAGCCCGGCGGAAATGCCAAAGGCCAGCATGACGCCCGTCTTGCGGTGGCGCATTGCCACCTTGAACAACTGCCATCCCGATAGTTTGGCCGCGTCCGTCATGCTTGCTCCCCACTCATGCTTTTGTCGGTCACATCATGGTGCAACCGCCTGGCTGAACCTGCAATGGCCAATAAGGGGAGTGTAGGAAAGCTGAAATATACGGTATTAGGTATCAAAAGCAGAAGCGTCCGATAGCCACAGAGTTCGTCATGCTCCGCAGAAGGAGCAAGACAGTGAAGTTTGAGAGTGAACCGACATTAGGTAGCAACAGCACCGCCCCGTCTCTGACGGCGGTAAAGGCCTCCCGCCATCCAAGCCATATCGCCCCCCGGACTCGCCTTCGCTGTGAAGGTGAGGCAGGAGACGAATCATGGATAGATTCAGCAAAGTTGATAAGGCCGTTGATCGCTTCGGCTATTGGTTCGGAGCCTACACGATCATGACGGGCGCATTCGCATGGATCGCGCGCCAGATGGACGCCTACAACCTTGGATGGCCGGAAGCATTCTTCATTGGGCTGTTCTCTGCTGGCTTCGTTGTGCTCATAGTAAGTGCTGGACTCGTTGGGTGGCGCTTTTTCAATCCAATCACCATCGAAGATGCAGAGGGAAAACTGGGCGCCCCGCCGCCCACGCAAGAAGCATTGACTGACGCTCAGGTCGCATCCCTGATAAACGCGCACCTGCTGGCGTGGAAGTCAGACACCCTGCCCAAGATGTTCCCCACGCACAGCGACATTCATGCGCGAGATGAGAAGCTGGCAGCCCTGTCAGACCAGATGAAGCACATGCGGGAGATTGTAGAAGGCGGGCAAAAGAACGCGGCGACCAACACCAGCAACTTCCATGAACGCCTAGATGCCGTCGCCAAGGCGCTCGTTGAATTGGAGCGAAAGCTGGAAGCGTGGACGCGCGAGCATTCAGAGAATCAGGATGAACGCTTCCGCTGGATAGACTTGGGTTTTGCTGCGATCCTGAACCGGGATTGGCACAATCGTCTATTTAGTGAGCTGGTCGATAAGTTTTCTTCAATTGAAGCGCCGGTCCAAGGCGGGCTGGGCATCATCGACGGCCAAGGCTGGCTGAAGTCGGTGAAGGCTTGGCGAAGCACCCTCGAAGAGTGGCTCGTTATTGCTGACTATTACGCGCCCGAAACGTCGAAGCGTGTGCTGGACGTTCCTGAGCATCTATATGAGAAACAATGGTCGTTCGATGAAGGTCCGCTGACCGCAAATCAGGTTCACCGCTTCAAGGAAACCGCTGTCTGGTTCCACAATCTCAACCAGAGCAAAAAGCGGGTGGATGCCGCCATTGAGAGCGCCGCCTTCTATTCGCCGTCCATGAAGGGACGGCGCGATGCACCGCCTAGACCAAACGGAGATCAGTAACCCCAATCGCTTCTAGGCACTGCAACAGGAACGCAGCGGTAAACCCGCCACGGCTGATCTTGTTGTTCAAATTGCGCTCGTTTTCCGTGACCCCGATTGCCGCCAGCTTCTCGGCCAGCGCAGCATAGGTCACGCCTTTCCGCTTCAATTCGGCTTTCAGCAGGTTCTTCGCCCGCGTCTCAAACTCGACCGTCGCAGCATCAGTTTTCGCCATGTTCATTGCCCTTGAAAATGTCATCACTTTTGATGATATACCTCATTGACTTTGACGATGTAAACCATCATATCCACTGCACATTATCACTGGATATGATGACATGGCACAACATTTTCTTCTTTCAGCCAAGGCCCGCACGATCAGTTTGAAGTCCGTCTATCAGATGGGCGAGGACAAGGCCTATGCGCTGTTCTGTTCGCTTCGCTGGGCGGAAACCGATGGCGAGGCGGTTTGCCCTCGCTGCGGCTGTGTGGACAGCTATGGCATTCCCAGCCGCCGCAAGTTTCAGTGCAAGGGTTGCGGCCATCAATACTCGGTAACGAGCGGCACTTTGTTCGCCGGTCGCAAGCTGTCCTTCACCGACTTGCTCGCGGCAATCGTCCTGTTCGTCAACGGCGCTAAGGGTGTTTCGGCCCTACAGGTTAGCCGCGATCTCGATTGCCAATATAAGACGGCCTATGTGCTGTGCCATAAACTCCGTGAGGCGATGGCGCGCGAGCAAGAGGGGCGCAGGCTGGACGGTATCGTGGAAATGGATGGCGCGTATTTCGGCGGCTATGTGAAGCCCGAAAACTACGCCGCCGAGCGTAAGGACCGCCGCCTAAAGGCCAACCGTTCGGGCAAGCGCCAATGCGTCGTGATCATGCGCGAGCGCGGCGGCAAGTCGCTTCCCATTGTCGTCGCCAATGAGGTTGATGCTCTCCCCTATGTCCGCGATCATGTCGCCAATCAGGCAACGCTTCATGCCGACGAGGGAAGCGGCTGGGATGCCCTTCATGCTGGCTGGGATACCAAGCGCGTCAATCACTCGGTTGCCTATAAGGATGATGGCGCTTGCACCAACCAAGCCGAAAGCTATTTCAGCCGCCTTCGCCGGATGGAAGTCGGGACGCACCATCATATCGCTGGCCCCTATCTCGGCTCCTACGCGCGGGAAGCGTCATGGCGCGAAGATAACCGCCGCGTGTCGAATGGCGATCAGGCGATGATGGTGGGCCAAGCCGCGATGGCCTCGCGGGTCAGCCGACAATGGAAGGGCTATTGGCAGCGGGCGGCTTAATCGTCAGGCTGCCCTATCGAGAGAATCGGGGAGTTTGAAATGTTACGAGATGACCCTGCTAGGGCGGTTGCAATGTATGCGGCTGCGGCGTCCACTATCGCACTTTGCGCCCTTCACCGTAGTGGCGTTCTAACTGACCGCGAAATGGACCAAGCCAAAAAGGCAATGGAAAGCTGCTTGAAGGGCGTCCAAAACGACGCGAAACTAACCGAGGTTATCGGCCTTTATAGTCAGCTCCTGTCGTCAACAAGCCGCCCCACGTAATTCTCATATGCAGCGATAGCCTTATTCAGAAGGGCAAAATATGTGGAGCCAGATTCTGCGTCGCGTTTCGTTGCGCCAGTTAGGGGGGGTGATCCGTTTGGTTTGTGCATGTCTTTCTCACTTTCGATATGAATACCGCTTAGGCCGCCCCTCAATGACAACCAGGTCATCCCCCAGCAGCTTGCGCAGCCCGTAGGACATATCGGTGCCGATGGTGCGGAGACGCTGTTGCGGCGGCGGTGTGATGCCAGAGCGGGCAATGGCGAGTGTTGCGATCTCGGTTGCCGACAAAGGCCGGTCAGCCTCGCGCAGCACTTGAAGCGCATACTGAAACCCGTCGCCCTTGCGTCGCCAGCGGATCGGCGCGCGTGGTTCAATGGGCTTGACTGTATCGGGCGACCAATGCGGCTCGAACATGCGGATGACGGCAGCGATATGGCTTAGGTCGGTGACAATGGCGTCAGTCGCACCCTTGGCTTGAAGGCCCAGCAACAGCGCATATCGGCGCTCCAATCCAGTGACGACATGCGAACGGGCCATGCCGCATTATCCCGCAATGCACCGGGCAAGCCTATGGGAGAGTTTCTGCGCTTGCTACCTAATACTGGAAATATACGGATAAGGTCAGCCGACGGCTTGCTCAGGTCCGTTGACTTCGTTCAGCATCGACAGGCCTGCGACCGGCGGCGGTACCTCGCCGCGGCACAACTTGGCCTCCATCGCACGCAATGCCGCGATCAATATGCCCGGCCCGACCGGCTTTCGCAGCAGGCCGAAGGCATAGGGCGCGGCGGCTCCGGCTTCCAAACCACTGACCAGCAGCACCGCAACACCCCGATCATGCGCCAGCCGCGCTACATCCTGACCGCCAATTGCGCCCGCAATATTCAAATCGAGGACGACCGCGTCAATTTCACGCTCGGCCAGCACCGCCACGGCTGCCTCGCCGGTGTTGACTGTCGCTACCACATCATAACCCGCATGCTTCAAATCGACCTCGTGCGCGAACGCGATGATCACGTCGTCTTCCACGACCAACAGGCGCGTCAGGCACGCGGGCTTTTTCGAAGATTTGGAGCGGCGGGAGAAGAGCATTGCTATCACCTCTTTTCCGCGCCATGACCGGGCGCACCGTTTCGTTCAAGCTGCGGAATGCATGGCCGCCCGATCCGTGCCATTATTGGTGACAGTCGTTGCCTAAAAGCTTCACCACCGCTCTTTGTTTCATTTGGACTGACGAAAGATAATCTGTGCCGCGCGATAACTCCGACAAGCCCCAGCGCTCGCCCCGGACGGACCCGCGTGCGCCGGCCT
>JAAUPH010000130.1 GCA_012035435.1 Sphingopyxis sp.
CAAAGTCCGGCTCTCCGGACGAGAAATCGGCGACGTCGATCCCGCGTGCGGCCATTGCCTTTGCGGTTGCGGCCATCGCTAAGGTGGGAGAGGGGGCGATGCGCCCCACTCGTGCAGCAAGCTTCATGTTTTTCAAGCTCCTAATTCGGTGTTGCAATTGGCGCGCAACTTCGGGGTGCAGAAACTCCGTGAGCGCTCCCCCGTGGTTGGCCACCTCTTTAATGATGGTTGAGGATAAATATGAATATTCTTCGCTCGGCATGAGGAATACGGTCTCAACCTGTTTGGCAATCTTACGATTCATGAGCGCCATCTGAAATTCATGTTCAAAGTCCGAGATCGCCCGCAGGCCACGAATAATGGCGTGACCCCCGTATCGCTGGACAAAGTCCACCAGGAGGCCATCGAAATGGGTCACTTCGACCTGTTTCATCTTCTCCATGACGATGCGAATCATGTCCAGTCGTTCTGTCAGGGTGAAGAGCGGGTGCTTGGATTGATTGGGTGCAACAGCCACGACCACCTTGTCAAATACCCGCAAACTACGGGTGATGATGTCGGTGTGCCCGTGGGTAATGGGATCGAACGTTCCTGGATAGATACCAATTTTCATGAAGCGGTCGATTGTGCGGTCGACAAACCGTAGAGATAGAGCGCCGTATCGCCATAGACATATCGCCGTAGAAGGGAGGCATGGTCTATTGTCGCGGGCAATTCCGTCCGAGAATCCTGTTCGAAAATCATTGTGGCATGCTCCGAGAGCAGTCCAGGCCTCCAGGAATGCATCATAACTTCTAACTCATCCAGAGCCGCATAGGGCGGATCTGCAAACAGCACATCATAGGGGCTATCCCAGGAGTCTTGCTGATCGAGGAAGCTGGCGGAAAAGTGCTTACCACTCCGCTCGAAGGCGGCAGCGTCGACACCTGGGACCGCATGTACACGATGAACCTGCGCAGCGCCGTCCAGGCGAGCCAGCAGGCGCTGCCCTGGCTGAAGGCCTCGCCGAGCAGGGCGGTCTCATCCTGCCGCTTCGAGGGCTCCATGCGGCGCGAGAAGTCTTGGCGTGCACCAACTTCCGACATCGCGCCTGCCAACCGCGCAATGGGTCGGATCATATGCGAGATCGAGACCTGCGCTACCGCCACGCCGCCAGCGATGGCGAACAGGGCGATCAGGAGGAGTAGTCCCGTCACCGTGAAGCGGCGTGTGGGTGGTTTCATGGTCGAGTGAGTCCTGAACCGAACGAGACCTCGGTGTTCAGACATCTTGAGCGCGGAAGAGGGCGATGCTTGCGGTGAAGCCGTGAATGAAGTTTTGACCGCCGACGGGGCCGAGTTCGCCAGCGGCGAAGAAGCCGGCCACGGGAATCGGGCCAGCCTCGTCGCGCAGCGAGTGGGCGTCGTGGTGCGGTTGCGGAAACAGTCGGGTGCCGCGCCCGTTGCAGCTAAAGACCAGGGGCCGCCGCCGGCGCTTTCACGTCGCCCGCGCTTTCGCCCTCTTCCAGCAGCACGGCGATCACGGCGTTGACCTTTACGCCTTCGGTGCCCGCCGGCACCATGATCTTGCCGACCTTGCCTTCGTCGACCGCTTCGACCTTCCATCGTGGCCTTGTCAGTCTCGATCTCGGCGATGATCATGCCGGACTTGACCTCATCGCCTTCCTTGACCAGCCATTTGGCCAGCGTCCCTTCTTCCATCGTTGGCGACAGGGCGGGCATTTTCAGTTCAACGGACATCAATATTGCTCCACCAGCACGTCGGTGTAGAGTTCGGAAAGATCGGGTTCGGGCGCGCTTTCGGCGAAGTCGGCGGATTCGCCCACGATTTTGCGAATATCCTGATCAATGGCTTTCAGCGTGTCTTCGCTCACTCCGGCTTCAAGCATTACGGCTTTCAAGCCTTCGATCGGATCGCTCTTTTCGCGCACCGCCTGAACTTCCTCACGGCTGCGATATTTGGCGGGGTCGGACATGCTGTGGCCGCGGTAGCGATAGGTTTTCAGCTCCATCAACACCGGCCCTTTGCCCGCGCGCACCCATTCGAGCGCGCTCGTCACCGCACCGCGCACGGCAAGCACGTCCATGCCGTCGACCTGCATGCCGGGAATGCGGAAACTTTCGCCGCGGCGATACAGCTGGTCTTCGGCCGACGACCGGTTGACGGACGTACCCATGGCATATTGGTTATTCTCGATCACGAAAATGATCGGCAGCTTCCACAGCTCGGCCATGTTGAAGCTTTCATAGACCTGCCCCTGGTTGGCCGCACCATCGCCAAAATAGGCGAGCGCCACGCCGCCGTCTCCGCGATATTTGTGCGCAAAAGCAAGCCCAGTGCCAAGCGCGACCTGTGCGCCGACGATGCCGTGGCCACCGTAAAATTTATGCTCGACGCTGAACATGTGCATCGACCCGCCTTTGCCGCGCGAGATGCCGGCGGCGCGGCCTGTGAGTTCGGCCATGATCACCTTGGGATCGATGCCATAGGCCAGCATATGGCCATGGTCGCGATATCCGGTGATGACGCTGTCGCGCGCGGGATCGAGCGCCGACTGCAGGCCCACCGCCACCGCTTCCTGACCAATATATAAATGGCAGAAACCACCGATCAGGCCGAGCCCGTAAAGCTGCCCTGCCTTTTCCTCGAAACGGCGGATCAGAAGCATCTCGCGGTAAAATTGTTCCAGCTCCGCCGGGGTGGCGGGATGCGGTTCGGGGGCGCGTGGACGTTCGCGGTTGGCATTAGGTGCGGGCGTAAGCGCCGCGGCTGCACCAACCGATTTGGCACGTGCGGGTGACTTGGCCAAAAGCTGCTTCCTTTACGTCACAGAGATATGTCGTTGGATAGCAGCTATAAGCACCACGCAGCATGGTTGGCAACGGCGCAACGGCCCCCGCACCACTGTTTTACGTATGCATTTTTTGCAATCAGCGCGCGTCGGGCGCTAAGGGGTCCATCGGTATGATGATTTCATCGGGATGCGACACGCCAAGCTCGCGGCGGACCAGCTCGTCGACCATGTCGGGATCAGCGCGGCGATGGTCGAGTAGCTTCACCTGATTGCGCAGCTCCAGCTCGCGTTTGCGCAGTTCGGCCAGTTCCAGCTTTTTGGAGGTGACTGCCTGCCGATAGTCGCCCCATGCAAATAATCCCGTGGGACCGGCAAAGGCATAGCCAATGATCGCCAGCACCGCGACTGCCGCAAGCGCCGGGCCAAGCGCACCGCGCAATCTTTTCCGGAACTTTGGCTGTTTCGACATTCGCCGCTTGAATCACAGTCGATTCGCGGCGTCAACCCGCTGCGACAGTAATGCACAGCTTTAGCCAAATATTGTTGCACCGGGATAGTAGGCCATATCGCCCAATTCTTCCTCGATACGGATCAGCTGATTATATTTCGCCAGCCGGTCGGACCGGGCGAGGCTGCCCGTCTTGATCTGGCCGCAGTTGGTCGCCACGGCAAGGTCAGCGATCGTCGCATCTTCCGTTTCGCCCGACCGGTGCGACATCACCGCCGTATAACGCGCGCGGTGCGCCATCTGCACCGCGTCCAATGTTTCGGACAGGGTGCCGATCTGGTTCACCTTCACCAGCAGCGAATTGGCAAGGCCGTCGGCAATACCCTGCGACAGGCGCGCGGGGTTGGTCACGAACAGATCATCGCCGACCAGCTGGCACTTGGCCCCGACCTTGTCGGTCAGCGCTTTCCAGCCCGAAAAATCATCTTCGGCCATACCGTCTTCAATCGAGCGGATCGGATAATCGGCGACGAGCTGTGCCAGATAATCGGCCATGGCGTCGGGACTCAGCGACAATCCTTCGCCGCTGATTTCATATTTGCCTTGTCTGAAAAACTCGGTCGCCGCGCAGTCAAGCGCGAGCACGACTTCACCGCCCAACTTGAACCCGGCCTGCTCCACGGAGGCAGCGATAAAGTCGAGCGCGGCGCGGGTTGAGGCCAGATTGGGGGCGAAACCGCCTTCATCGCCCACCGCCGTTGCCAGACCCTTGGCATGCAGCGCCTTTTTCAGCGTATGAAAATTTCACTGCCCCACCGCACCGCTTCGGCCAGCGACCCAGCGCCGACAGGCATCACCATGAATTCCTGAAAGTCGATCGGGTTGTCGGCATGTTCGCCGCCGTTGATGATGTTCATCATCGGCACGGGCAGCGTCCGCGCCCCTACTCCGCCAACATAGCGATATAGCGGAAGTCCGCGCGCGTCCGCCGCAGCCTTGGCGGTCGCCAGCGACACGCCCAAAATTGCATTAGCACCCAGCCGCGCCTTGTTGGGCGTTCCATCGAGAGCGACCATCGCCATGTCAATCTCGCGCTGGTCCTCGGCGTCCATCCCGACCAACTCTTCTGCAATGTCGCCGTTCACCGCTGCCAGCGCCTTGGTCACGCCCTTGCCCATATAGCGCGATGCATCACCGTCGCGCAGCTCGACCGCTTCATGCGCGCCGGTCGATGCCCCTGAGGGCACCGCTGCACGCCCAAAGCTGCCATCCTCCAACAGCACATCGACCTCGACCGTAGGATTGCCGCGACTGTCGAGAATCTGGCGGGCATGGATGTCGATGATGGCGGTCATGGCGGGCTCCTGAACATGAAAGGCGCGGGCAAAAATACCCCCGTGCGGTGACAAGCGCCGCCGCCTTATCCAGCGCGCGCAGCGAAGGCAATTGTGCGGGTTGGTTATTTCTGTGCGTTGCTATGGAACAGGGCGGGCAGCATTGCTATATCACTATGGTAGCGATGGGCTTCTCGCCCTGGTGCCACATTGTTGCAAAGGACGACTCCGATGGCCAAACCCTCGACCCCCTCCACCAAAGCTACCGCGACGAAGGCCGCCAAGCCCGCTGCGAAGACTTCGGCTGCGAAGGCCGCACCGAAAGCAAAGGCGGCCGCTGCCACAGATCATCCCGTCCGCGATCAGATTGCCGCCACGCGCGACACCATCAAGTCCGAAGCCACCCGCCGCGCCAAGGAACTGCGCGAGGAAGCCGCAACCTTCGCCGAAACCGCGAGCACCAAGGCGCGCGAGGCTGCGACCAAAGGCAAGGACAAGGCCGCCGAAACCGTGGGCACGCTGGCCAAGATGCTCGAGGATAGCGCCACTACGGTCGACAGCAAATTCGGCAAGCAATATGGCGATTACGCCCGCAGCGCCGCGACGACCGTCGCGGGCCTTGCCACCTCGCTCGAAGAAAGAGAGCTTGAGGAACTGGCGCAGTCCACCCGGGACTTTGTCAAGAAAAGCCCGGCGGTCGCCGTCGGCGCGGCAGCCGTCATCGGCTTTGTCCTGGCGCGCATGCTGAAAAGCAGCGGCGGCAAGACCGACGCCTGATCCTAGGAAGGTGACGGGGTCAACCGATAAGGACGAAGAAACCCGCACCGCCGGGCTGGGTGACGTTCGGCATGGCTTTGCCCCCAACGCCCGGTCTGGAAACGCCGCAGAACGCGAGCCGCTTGCCGATATTGCTGCGACGCTGATCGCCGACATTCGGGCCACGGCCGCGACGGAACTTGCGCTGATCCAAGCGCGCGCTGCGCTGGTGGGTGATGGGGCCCGCCGCGCAGCCATGTGGGGCGCGATCGCCGGTGGTGCGTTGCTGGTGGCACTGCTTGCGCTCGTCATCGGCGCAATTCTTGCGCTTGAGCCCTATGTGGGCGCGGCTATTGCCACGGTGATCGTCGTTGCGATGCTGCTGGCCATCGCGGCCTTTGCTGGGTGGCAGGCCCGCGGCGGCGCTAGCGATATCCGCATGGCGCTGAAAGAACGCGGCGACAATCCGCATCTGGATGGTGAGCCATGAGCCCGCAAAAACTTCACCTGATCAATCTGGCGCGCAAGGCCCTGTTTCAGCGGGCGAAATTGAAACGGAGCGTTGGCGGTGCGCGGTCGAATTTTGCACCTGCCGCGCTGAAAGATCGGGCCCAACAGCGCGTTGCAGAAAAGGTTGGCGCTGGTGCCGCCGGGGCAGAGGCAGCTTTGCGCAAATATTCGCTGCCGCTGGGCATTGCTGCGGGCACAGGCCTGCTCTTCGCCTTCCGCCGCCCTTGGCCGATGCCGTCGATGCAGTGATGAATTTGCTGGAACGCCAGAACGCCGATGCTGCCGCCGCCGACGAAGCAGACGCCGATGCCGCCCCCTCCCCCGACGAGCCTCAGACGGAGCAAGATGATGAGCCAATTTGACGATCTGAAACAATCGAGCCGTGACACAGCCGCCGCCGCCAAGGCCCGGATCGCCGAGACATATGACAAGGCCAAGGCCGCCACGAGCGATGCCGCCGCCAAGGGCCGCGCGCAAGCGCAACAGCTGGGCGAAAAGCTCGCGCCAACCGTGGCGCTCGGTAAGGAGCAGGCCGCCAAAGCCGACAACAAGCTGAAGGATGTCGCCGAAGCCCAGCCGCTGGCGTTGGTGGCCGGAGCCGCGGTGTTGGGGGCTCTGCTTGGCTCGCTGCTGCCGAAGCGTCGTCCGCCGGAAGAATGACCAGCTTGCCGGTGCGGCATCCGGCTGCTACTGGCGCGCAACTTTATGTCGCACGGGCGCGAGGATATTTATGAGCAAGTTGCATCTGGTTTTTGGTGGCCGCGTGAAGGATCCAAGGACGCTCGACTTTGCTGACCTCAACGCGCTCGACGTCGTCGGCCTCTTCCCGGACTATAAGAGTGCGGAAAAAGCGTGGCGCGCCGCAGCACAGCGCACGGTGGACGATGCCGAGATGAAATATGTCGTGGTCCATCTGCACCGCCTGCTTGAGCCCGAGGGCGGCAAGGCGGATTAGAGCGGTTCCGATCTGGCTGCGCCAGCTCGACCGCTCTAGGTTTTTGATTTGTCGCTTTTCCGAGCCGTCAGGTGATTCCACCTGA
>JAAUPH010000131.1 GCA_012035435.1 Sphingopyxis sp.
CCCGCGTGAAGGCCCTGTCGGACGGCGCGCATTCAGCCTGACATCGCGCCGTCCCGGTCGCGCCGCGCCAAATTTCTTGAGTAAGAAATTTGACAAGAATTTTGCTTAAAATTCTTGAGCGTTGGGGGCCGCGTCGCGCATCTTGTCCATGATCTTGCGCAGCTCGGCCAGCGCTGGCAAAGCCTCGGCCGCCCGGTCCACCGGAAAGGCCGCCGCAATCGCCGTCATGTCGGGCGCAAGGCCCGCCATCGCCGCTTGCCGGAAATTGCGCCCGGCTTCGGTCAGGAACACGCATTTCGACCGCCCATCGCGGGCATTCGGCCGGATCTCGACCAGGCCATGCCGCTCCAGCACAGCAAGGCTGTGGGTCATCGAGGTTTTCGGCACCTGAAACGCCCGCGCCAATTCCACCGGTGTCCGGCCATCCCTGACCCGCACCAGATGGTTCAGCACGCTGAACTGCGGCAGGGTAAAGCCAGGGGGCAGCCGCGCCTCGAACAGGGCGCGGCTGAGTTGGGCAAGAATCCCGACCTCGGTGAAGAAGGCGAAAAGCGTCGCTTCCGGGGTCGGGGCGGTGTCAGGCATTCAGGATCTTCGCCTCCAGCGGCCAGCGCGGGCTTGGGGCCACCGAGGGGCCGTAACCGATGCGTGCCAACATCTGGACCGTCCCCCCAACTGGCGCAAGCCTGCGGTGCAGGTCGATGTAGAGTTTGGCCATCTCGGGGTATTCCTGCAAGGCCTGGCTCAAGGGCTGGAAGGCCACCCCCGCCTCCGTCGCTGCAAGGTTGACACGCAGCCAGTCCGCCCCGGCGGCAATCTGGTCGGGGCGACTGTTGCCATCTGTCACCAGCCAGACATGCCCCATCGCGGTATCGGTGTTGGCATAGACCGCATCAAGCCCGGCCTTGTAGGCTTGAGAGGACGTATCCAGCACGCTTTCGCGCGTCATCAGGCCGGTAGCCCCCAGCACCTCGAACAGCGGCCCGGTAAAGTCGATCCCGTCGGGGTTTGTGTCCACCTCATCCCGGCCGATGCGGAAGAGGTCGACCGATTCCTTGTAGGTGTGCGGGGTCTCGATCTCGATCCGCAGGGCTTCACGGGTAAAGGCACGCCAATCCGCCACCTCTCCCTCGTCAATCGTGCCGCCAAAGCGTGCCCGATCGGCCTTGGAAAGCCTTTCCAGCGTGTCAGCAGGCAAGGGGCGGGTCAGATCATAGGGCTCCTTGGTGGAGCGCCGGTTCATCACCTGCGCAAAAAGCGGGTCCGGTGTGACCGTGCTATCCGCCGTGAACACCGCCCGCGCCACCGGGCGCTTCGGCATAGTTGCGCAGTGTTCCCGATGCCAGATCGGCGTATGCCGTCGAAAGAGTCAGCAATCCGCCCGAGATCTGACTGGTGTTCGCCAACGCGCTGGGCACGGAGTTGCGCATCTGGAACGCCGTGGTGGCGTTGCTGGGGCCGCGCGTGCGCACGCTGCGCTACGACGCGGGCTCCCGGATGCTGAGCTCACCGCAGGTGGACGTGAGCCTCGGCGAGTTTCGTGGGCGCGGTGTCCTCCTTCGGCGAGGATTCGCGGGGCGAGATCTACATCGTGGACCACGGCGGCAAGATCTTCCGCCAGCTCAGGACTGTTAAGGCCGTTTAGCCGTATCGATATCAGCTTGCCGGGAAAACCAGCCGCAACCTGATCCACCGCTGCAACCCTTGCCACAGCCTTGGCTTCGGGCGGCACCGAATCTTCAAGGTCGATGACCAGCATGTCGGCATCCAGTCCGCGCGCCTTTTCCAGCGCGCGCGCATTGGCGGCGGGGACATAGAGCAAGGAGCGCGGCGGCGGGGCAAATGGCGACGACATCCGATTATGCTTGGCGCGGCGCTGCTCCCTTGGCAATACAGGTGCAGTAACGGGAGGCGTTTCATGGAATATTTTGTTTTGGTGTTCTTGGGGCTGGCGATCATCTTTTTGATGATGGGCGTCACGGTCGTCCGGCAGGGTTTTGTCTATACGATCGAGCGCTTTGGCCGTTTCACCCATGCGGCGCACCCCGGTTTCAACTTCATCATTCCTTTCGTCGACCGGGTCGGGCGCAAGGTCAATGTGATGGAACAGGTGCTCGATATTCCGGGGCAGGAAATCATTACCAAGGACAATGCCATGGTCGCGGTCGACGGCGTGGTGTTTTTCCAGGTGCTCGATGCGGCCAAGGCGGCTTATGAGGTCAGCGATCTGTATCTCGCGATCATGAACCTGACGACCACCAATTTGCGCACCGTGATGGGCTCGATGGACCTCGACGAAACATTGTCGAAGCGTGATGAGATCAACGCGCGGCTGCTGCACGTGGTCGACGATGCGACGACACCTTGGGGGGTCAAGATCACCCGCGTCGAAGTGAAGGATATTCGCCCACCCGCCGATATTTCGAACGCGATGGCGCGGCAGATGAAGGCCGAGCGCGAAAAGCGCGCGACCATCCTTGAATCCGAAGCTGCGCGGCAGAATGAAATCAACCGCGCCGAAGGTTTGAAGCAGGCGCAAATCCTGGAAGCTGAAGGGCGCCGCCAGTCGGCCTTTCTCGACGCCGAAGCCCGCGAACGCGCGGCACAGGCCGAAGCGACCGCAACGCAGCTCGTCAGTAGCGCCATCGCGGGCGGTGATGCGAAAGCGATTAATTACTTCATCGCGCAAAATATGTTGAGGCCATTGGCCAGTTCGCCAATTCGCCGAACAGCAAGACGATCTTGTTCCCGGTTGAGGCGACGCAGCTGATCGGCACCCTGGGCGGCATTGGCGAAATTGCCAAGGATGCGCTGGGCCAAATTGGCGAAGGACGCCGCTGATGGATAGCTGGCTGAACGGGCTGGACCCGCACTGGTTCTGGTTGTCGGTGGGCCTTGCCCTTGGCGTGCTCGAAATGCTGCTGCCGGGATTTTTCCTGATCTGGCTGGCGGGCGCGGCGATTGTCACCGGGCTGGTTGCGTGGGTACTCCCCATCGGCTTTGCGGCGCAGGTTGCACTGTTCGCGGTGCTTTCAATCGGCGCGGTGTTCTGGGCCCGCAAATATCTGAAAGACAATCCCATCGAGAGCAGCGATCCGCTGCTCAACCAGCGCGGCGCGCGCTACATTGGTGAGGTGGTGACGCTGGTGACGGCGATCCAGGACGGACGCGGACGCGCCAAGATTGGCGACGGCGAATGGCCCGTGCGCGGACCGGATGCAGCCGCGGGGACCAAGGTGCGGGTGATCAGCGCCGATGGCGGCATGTTGGTGGTGGAGATCGCCTAAACCCGCCGCATCCGCGCGAAGATATTCACCGGGTCGGGGTCCATGACATGATGCCCGATCTGGATGAAACCCAGCTTGGCTGCGACCGCTTCTGACGCGCTATGGCCGACGTTGATGATGCAGCGGATTTCGGGCGTTTCCAGATGCGCGTCGGCCCAGGCGAACACCGCCACCATCGCCTCAGTCGCCAGCCCCTGCCCCCAATGGTCGGCGCCGAACGCCCAGCCGGCCTCTGGCACGCCTTCAAGGTCGGGAACGCCGCGCGCAAAATAGCTGAGACCGCCCATGCCGATGAGCTGGTCGGTGGCCTTGTCCGCGAACACCCAATAACCATAGCCGAGAATCGGCCACATCCCTGCCGCCGCCAGAAAGCGTCGCCAGCTTTCGCCTTCGCTTCGCGGGTCACCGCCAATGAAGCGGGTGACGCGCTCGTCGGCCCACATCGCGACATGCGCGTCTTTGTCCGACAGACGATGTTCGCGCAGGCGGAGGCGCGGGGTTTCAAGGATCGGCGGCGTCATTGCCGCGGCCTAACGCTTCATGCAGCCTTTGCCCACTCCACGCTCGACGGCATTTTGGCGTCGGCATAGTCGCTGTCATATTTGCCGATCAGCGCCCGGTCGTCATGGTTCCACGGGTGGAAGCCGGGCAGGAAATAGCTCGCCCATTGCGGCGCAATTTTGCGCAGCAGCCCAGGATTGCCCAGCATATACCAAGCAATCCGAGCATTGACGCGCCATCCGGTCAGGCCATCCTGCGCCAGCAATATTTTCATGCCCTTGATCCGCTTGTACCAGAACATCACAGTGATGATGGCCATCAGGCGCGATTTGACCTTCCACCGCTTCCAGCGCGACCAGTTTTTGGTGGCGTGCAGCCAAGTGTCATAAGCGACGCCCTTATGCTCGATTTCCTCCATTGCGTGCCAGCGCCACATGTCGGCCCATTCGCTGTCCGCACCCTCGAAAATCGTCGGGTCTTTGAGGAAAAGCTGCGCGAGCACTGCGGTATAATGTTCAAGCGCAATGGTTGAGGCGAGATTGATGATCGCGGGGCGTTCCTTGATCAATGTCATGATATGCGCGACGTCGGCGAACAGCGGCGAGAGATCATAGCCCGTTTCGGCGATCTTTTTGTTGAACACCACATGTTCGCGGCTGTGGATGACTTCCTGTTGCACAAAGGCACGAATTTCGCCCGCCAGTTTCGGGGGCACGCCATCGCGGTGTGCCTTCACCGCGTCAATAAACATCGCCTCGCCTTGCGGAAAGGTGACCGAGAGAGCGGTGAAGAGCGCGCTGCCGATAGGATCGCCGCCCAGCCACCATCGCTTTTGCGTCCCGTCCCGGCCGAACCGGCGGTCGCGCGGTGTAATTGCAAGGTCAGCAGGCGTTGGAGAAGGCGTCGGGGAGAGCAGGGGGCTGGACATTATGACATTCCAAGCGAAAAGAGGGTTGCGGGGCGGGACATCCGCACGTCAAGAAAAATAGCGGATAATTTACATCAATGTCAATAGTCGAGGTCGCAACCCGTAAACGTCTGTCACCCGAGGAAAGCCGCGCACACGCGCTGGTCGCGGCGCGGGAGATTTTGCTCGAATCGGGGCCGCAGGCGGTAACGTTGAAGGCTGTGGCAGCCCGGATCGGGCGCACCCATGCCAATCTGCTCCACCATTTCGGCAGTGCGGCAGGGCTGCAGCGCGATCTTGCCGGATTTTTGACCGAAGGCGTTTGTGCCACCATCGCCGAAACAATGCGCGGCGATGAACTGGGGCACCGCGATCTGCGCGCCATTGTCGACATGGCCTTCGATGCCTTTAACGAGGGCGGTGCAGGCGCGCTGGCGAGCTGGATGTTGCTGACCGGCAACGCAGACGCGCTCGATCCCGTCGTGGCGGCGATCCATCGGATGATCGACGATCTGACTCCTGATGCCGACGAAAAGCGGCTAATGCGCGAAGACACGCTGGTGCTGGTGCTAATGGCGCTGGGCGATGCCCAGATGGGCGCACCGATGGCTGCTGCGCTGGGTCTGCCACGCGACACATCGCGGACACTTGCCTATGAAATGGTTGGGGGGCGCATCGCGGCCTTTCATGCGGCGCAGGCGGGCGGGGATGCCGACTGCTGCTGAGACTCGCGTTTTTGCGCCGCCTCTCCTAAGAGACCGATCAAACTTCTCCGTTCGCCTTGAGCGAAGTCGAGAGGCCCCCTCTTCGTGCGCCCCTTTGGGGTGTCTCGACTTCGCTCGCCACGAACGGAGAGGGGGGTGAATGTCCCTCCCTCGCGTCTGGTTCTGAGTCCCCAATGCATTTCCTTGATCAAGCCAAGATTTTCGTAAAGTCCGGTGACGGCGGCCCCGGGGCCGTCGCGTTCCGGCGTGAGAAATATATCGAATATGGCGGCCCTGACGGCGGGAATGGCGGCAAGGGCGGTGACATCATCTTTGAGGCCGTCCCGGGCCTCAACACCCTGATCGATTTTCGTTATACCCAGCATTTCAAGGCACCGCGCGGCACGCCGGGCGCTGGCAGCAACCGCACCGGCGCGGGCGGTCCCGATGTTATCATCAAGGTGCCAGTGGGCACGCAAATTCTGGCCGATGATGAAGAGCGCAGCCTGTTGCTAGATCTGACGACGCCGGGCCAGCAGGTCATGTTCCTGCGCGGCGGAGACGGCGGGCGCGGCAACGCCAGTTACAAGACCAGCACCAACCGCGCCCCGCGTCAGCATGGCCCGGGCTGGCCGGGCGAGGAATGTTATGTCTGGCTGCGGCTGAAACTGCTCGCCGATGCCGGGCTGGTCGGCCTGCCCAACGCGGGCAAATCGACCTTTATCAATGCGGTGAGCAATGCCGGGGCCAAGGTCGGCGCCTATGCCTTTACCACCACGCGCCCACAATTGGGCGTTGTCAGCCACCGCGGCCAGGAATTTGTCGTCGCCGACATCCCCGGCCTGATCGAGGGCGCGGCAGACGGCGCAGGGATCGGCGACCGCTTTCTGGGCCATATCGAACGCTGCCGCGTGCTGCTGCATCTGGTCGACGCACAGGACACCGACGTCGCGACCAGCTACCGCATCGTCCGCGACGAACTGGAAGCTTATGGCGAAGGCCTGACCGACAAGCCGGTCGTGGTCGCACTGAACAAGGTCGACACGCTCGACGCCGAACTCATCGCCGCACTGTCGGCCGAACTGGCCGAAGAGAGCGGCGCGCCGGTTTTCGCGCTGTCGGGGGCGAGCGGCGCTGGGGTCAGCGCGGTGCTCGACGCGCTGCAGGACGCAATTGTGGGCGACAAGGATGAGGGACGTGAGTATCCTGCCAAAGCCTGGTCGCCGATTTAACCATTTTCGTCATTGCGAGCAAAGCGACGTAGTCCAGGGCGGCCCAAGCGAACTCCGGATTGCTTCGCTGCGGTCGCAAAGACGTGGACCTTGGCGGATACCCTCGCGCAAGCTATCGCCCATCGTATGACCCTGTTCCCGCCCGCCACCACCCCGCGCCTGATCGTCAAAATCGGATCGGCCCTGTTGGTCGATGCGGGGCGGCGCGGTGCGACGCGCGTGGCTTGCGGGGGT